>NZ_JBFMHW010000041.1:0-36409 GCF_040754745.1 Pseudomonas sp. SB113 | reverse complement strand
GCGGCGATTCACCGTGATGCTGGGTGTTTGTGAGGGCCTCACGCAGCCTCGCCAGGGCTCGACAGCTGCTACGCGCCATCTCACGCTCCCGTAGCAGCTGCCGAGCGCAAGCGAGGCTGCGTTGGGCGCACCGCCGACATCACTGACCATCCACGTTCTCGTGGCGATTCATCGTGATGCTGGGTGTTTGTGAGGGCCTCACGCAGCCTCGCCAGGGCTCGACAGCTGCTACGCGCCATCTCACGCTCCCGTAGCAGCTGCCGAGCGCAAGCAAGGCTGCGTTGGGCGCACCGCCCACATCACTGACCATCCACATTCTCGCGGCGATTCATCGTGATGCTGGGTGTTTGTGAGGACCTCACGCAGCCTCGCCAGGGCTCGACTGCTGCTACGCGCCCTCTCACGCTCCCGTAGCAGCTGCCGAGCGCAAGCGAGGCTGCGTTGGGCGCACCGCCGACATCACTGACCATCCACATTCTCGCGGCGATTCATCGTGATGCTGGGTGTTTGTGAGGGCCTCACGCAGCCTCGCCAGGGCTCGACAGCTGCTACGCGCCATCTCACGCTCCCGTAGCAGCTGCCGAGCGCAAGCAAGGCTGCGTTGGGCGCACCGCCCACATCACTGACCATCCACATTCTCGCGGCGATTCACCGTGATGCTGGGTGTTTGTGAGGGCCTCACGCAGCCTCGCCAGGGCTCGACAGCTGCTACGCGCCATCTCACGCTCCCGTAGCAGCTGCCGAGCGCAAGCGAGGCTGCGTTGGGCGCACCGCCGACATCACTGACCATCCACGTTCTCGTGGCGATTCATCGTGATGCTGGGTGTTTGTGAGGGCCTCACGCAGCCTCGCCAGGGCTCGACAGCTGCTACGCGCCATCTCACGCTCCCGTAGCAGCTGCCGAGCGCAAGCAAGGCTGCGTTGGGCGCACCGCCCACATCACTGACCATCCACGTTCTCGCGGCGATTCACCGTGATGCTGGGTGTTTGTGAGGGCCTCACGCAGCCTCGCCAGGGCTCGACAGCTGCTACGCGCCATCTCACGCTCCCGTAGCAGCTGCCGAGCGCAAGCGAGGCTGCGTTGGGCACACCGCCGATGTCAGGGGTTTTCCAGGTCATGCCCCAACGACTGGATAAACAACGAAAACAGTTCCGGCTGTGACGAGATGTCCAGCTTCGCGTACAGATGCCGACGGTGCACCTTCACCGTGTCCGGCGAGATATGCAGGCGCTCGGCCATGGCTTTGGAAGAGAACCCGCGCAGTACCAGGCGGGCGATTTCCAGTTCGCGCTCCGAGAGTACGCCGCAACCGAATTGGCTCAACGCATCCCGGATCTGGCTGTCCATGGCCGGCGCGCGCTGGGTGCTTTGTTGCCAATGCTGCTGCATCAACGGCAGCACCCAGGCCGCCAGGGTCGTCATCATTCCGGTCTCCTCGACGCTGAAACGCCGCTGCATGCCCAGTGACAGCGACAACGTCCCCGCGCCCGGCAATTGCAGGATCAACTGCAGCTCGTCTTCCAGCACGTTGTCGTGGAAGTAGCTGAGGAAATACTCGCTCTGGCGAAAATGGTCCGGCGCCACTTCCTCGAGCCGGTACACGCCACTGGCATAACCTTCGCGACAGGCCTGGAAGAACGGATCGAGCAAATACAGGCCATTGAGGTAGGCCAGCATCGACGCCGGTTTACTGCTCGGCTGGGCGTCGTACTCTTCCAGGGCCTGGGGCGGGCCCTCCACGGGATAGAAGATCGCCAGCGCGTTATCGAAGGGCAGGCACTGGTGCAACAACAGCACCAATTGCTTCCAGAATCGCTCGGTGCCGATTTGTGACAGGGTTCGCCCCAACCCGGCATGCATGCCGATTTCCCTGAACAGGCTCATGTCACTGGCTCCCACCCTCAAAAGATCGGCCAAGGGTTCGGTTTTTGCCGGGTGGCGTCAAGGGGAGTACGCCAATAGGGGAATTGGCTGACAGGCGTCAGGTCGATAACGTCGTCACTATTCAACGGGAAACATATCCCGAAAAAACATCATTTTTCGTTTCTGCCTCACACCAAGAACAACGACAGAGGATAACGATATGAGCACTTCCCCCACGCCCGACGGCGTGCTGAAACCCACCCTGAGCGTCTTCGATGTAGTGGCCATCACCGTTTCAGCGGTGACCCCCGCCAGTTCCGTCTTCGTGATCGCGCCCTTTGCCATCCAACAGGCCGGCAGCGGCGTGTTCCTGGCGTTCGTGATGGCAGGGCTGCTCGCGCTGATGTTCGCGTTTTGCTACGCCGAACTGGGCCGCGCCCATAACAGCGCCGGTGGCGAGTATGTGTATGCCAAACGGGTGTTCGGCGGCATGGCTGGCTACGCGACGTTCCTGACCGTGCTGGTGATGCTGCTGTTTATCCCGCCGGTCTTGGCCACGGGGGCCGCCACCTATCTCAACAACGCCTTGGGGACGACATTCGATTCGCAAACCGTCGCCCTGGTGATCGTGGTGTGCAGCTACGCCTTGGGCATCCTCAATATCAAGCTCAACGCCTGGATCACCGGGACCTGCCTGCTGCTGGAAGTCGCGGCGCTGCTGGTGATCGTGTGTATCGGCTTCGGTAACCCGGTGCAGCCGGCCAGCGTGCTGTTTCAACCCCAGATCGTCGAAAACGGTATGTTGCACCTGGCGCCCTGGGCCCTGGTGATCGGCGCGGTGGGCATTGGCCTGTTTTCCTACAACGGTTACGGCCCAGCCGTGTTGCTGGCCGAAGACATGAAGTGCGCTGGCAAGGGCGTGCACAAGGCGGTGCTGTGGTCCCTGGGCCTGGTGGTGGTGATCGAGTTGGTGCCGATCACAGCGTTGCTGATCGGCGCGCCGTCACTGAGTGCGATGATCAGCAGCCCGGACCCCATCGGCTACCTGCTCACCAGCCATGGCAATGAAACCCTGTCGCGCCTGGTCAGTGCAGGGATCTTCCTGTCGGTATTCAATGCGATTGTCGCCATCGTGATCCAGATCGGCCGCGTGGTGTTCAGCAGCGGGCGCGATGCGCTGTGGACGCCGACCATCAACAAACTGTTCACCCGCATCCACCCGCGCTGGGACTCGCCATGGCTGGCGACGCTGTTCCTGGCGATCCCGTCGGCGGCGCTGAGCTTCAGCTCCAACCTGGCCGACCTCACCTCGTTCAGCGTATTGCTGATCATATTGGTGTACCTGGTGGTGGCGTTGAGCGCATTGATGAGCCGCGTGCTGCTGCGCGACCGCGAGCATCCCTATCGCATGCCGCTGTGGCCGTTACCGGCGCTGCTGGCGGTACTGGGCGCGGGTTACTTGCTGGTGACGTTGCTCTACGCGGCGTCAGTGCGCGACATCATGATCATCATCGGCCTGCTGGCGATGTCGGTGATTCTGTATTGCATCAGCGGCCGGTCGAGTCCGGTTTTTCAGAAATTGTAAGGAGTGGTTATGCGTGCACGTCAATTGGGCATCACGTTGGGGTTGGGTACACCCGGCGAGTTGAATGCCATCACCGACGTTCCGGGGGTTCGGGTCGGTCACAGTACGCTCAAGACGCGTATCGATGACAAGCAGGTGCGCACCGGTGTCAGCGTGGTCCAGCCGCGTGCCGGGGAGGCGCGGCAGCAGCCGTGCTTTGCCGGGTATCACGTGCTTAACGGCAACGGCGACGCCACCGGCCTGGAATGGATCAGCGAGGCGGGTCTGTTGACTACGCCGCTGGCCATCACCAACACCCACAGCATCGGCGTCGTGCGCGACACCCTGATCGCCCTGGAGCGCGAGCGTCTGGCGGACCCGGCGGTGTACTGGTGCATGCCGGTGGTGATGGAAACCTACGACGGCCTGCTAAACGACATCTGGGGCCAGCACGTCAAGCCTGAGCATGTGCGCCAAGCGCTGGAAAGCGCTGAAAGCGGCCCCGTGCAAGAAGGTGCCGTGGGCGGTGGTACGGGAATGATCTGCCATGAATTCAAGGGCGGTATCGGCAGCGCCTCGCGCCGCTTGCCGGCCGAGCAGGGCGGTTGGACCGTCGGCGTGCTGGTGCAGGCCAACCATGGCAAGCGCCAGGAACTGCGCGTCGACGGTTACCCGGTGGGCCGTCGCTTGATGGACATCCCATCGCCCTTTGCCGAACGGGGCACGCCGGGCATGGGTTCGATCGTGGTGATCATCGCCACTGACGCGCCTTTGCTGCCACACCAATGCCAGCGCCTGGCACAGCGCGCGTCTATCGGTATCGCACGCACTGGCGGCGGCACCGAAGACTCCAGTGGCGACCTGTTCCTGGCCTTCGCCACCGGCAACCAGGATCTGCCCCCAGCAGACTACGCGCGCAAAGGCCTGCCGTTGAGCAGCGCCTTGCAGATGGTGAATAACGATCATATTTCCCCGCTGTTCAGCGCTGCAGCGGAGGCGGTGGAGGAGGCGATCATCAACGCGATCCTGGCAGGCGAAGACATGCTGACCGACGACGGCGTACAGGTGCCGGGCTTGAAAGGCGAAACGTTGTTACAGGCATTGCACAACACGGGTTGGCGCGTGTCCCGATAATAGGGTGCAGCGCCGATATATTCATATAAATAGTGGCTGTTTAATGTTGCGAATGACACCATGACAATATTGTGGATCCAATTATCAAGTGTGCCGCTCAACTTGAGCGGCATTAACGCTATTTAATATTTAAATAAGTGCCCAGTGTCTTTTGTCGGACAAAGGCAACGCCACCCAACAAATACGGAGCCAAACTTGTGAGCGCTGTTTATTGGTCAGTTCTCATGCTGGAAAAGATGTAGACGAAAGATTTCAAGTTGTGTCAGTTTCGTGACGCCTTCAAAAGAGGCGAGTGATAGGACGATCTCGCCCACGGGATTCCTATCGACCCAAGACTGATGCATTTGCAAACAAGGAAGTACGTTTATGTCAAAAGTAAAAGACCAGGCTATCGTGTCGGCGGCGCAAGCCAGCACCGCTTACTCGCAAATCGATAGCTTCAGCCATCTGTATGACCGTGGCGGCAACCTCACGATCAATGGCAAACCCTCCTACACCGTTGACCAGGCAGCCACCCAGCTGCTGCGCGACGGCGCCGCGTACCGGGACTTTGACGGCAACGGCAAGATCGACCTGACCTACACCTTCCTGACCTCGGCCTCCTCGAGCACCATGAACAAACATGGCATCTCGGGCTTCAGCCAGTTCAACGCCCAGCAGAAAGCACAGGCCGCCCTGGCCATGCAATCCTGGTCGGACGTGGCCAATGTCACCTTCACCGAGAAAGCCACCGGCGGTGACGGCCACATGACATTCGGCAACTACAGCAGCGGCCAGGACGGCGCGGCTGCCTTCGCCTACCTGCCCGGCACCGGTGCAGGCTACGATGGCACCTCGTGGTACCTGACCAACAACAGCTACACGCCGAACAAGACCCCGGACCTGAACAACTACGGCCGGCAGACCCTGACCCACGAAATCGGCCACACCCTGGGCCTCGCCCACCCTGGCGACTACAACGCTGGCGAAGGCGCCCCGACCTACAACGACGCGACCTATGGACAGGACACGCGCGGCTACAGCCTCATGAGCTACTGGAGCGAGAGCAACACCCACCAGAACTTCAGTAAAGGCGGGGTCGAAGCCTACGCGTCCGGCCCGCTGATCGACGACATCGCCGCGATCCAGAAGCTCTACGGCGCCAACTACAACACCCGTGCCGGCGATACCACCTACGGGTTCAACTCCAACACCGGGCGTGATTTCCTCAGCGCCACGTCCAACGCCGACAAACTGGTGTTCTCGGTCTGGGACGGTGGCGGCAATGACACCCTGGACTTCTCCGGTTTTACCCAGAACCAGAAGATTAACCTCAATGAGGCCTCGTTCTCCGACGTTGGCGGCCTGGTGGGCAACGTCTCCATCGCCAAGGGCGTGACCGTCGAGAACGCGTTCGGTGGTGCGGGCAACGACCTGATCATCGGCAACAACGCAGCCAACGTCATCAAGGGCGGGGCCGGCAACGACCTCATCTACGGCGCTGGCGGCGCGGACCAACTGTGGGGTGGCGCGGGCAACGACACGTTTGTGTTCGGTGCCAGTTCCGACTCCAAGCCTGGGGTGGCGGACAAGATCTTTGACTTCACCTCGGGCTCCGACAAGATCGACCTCAGCGGCATCACCAAAGGTGCCGGCCTGACCTTCGTCAATGCCTTCACCGGGCATGCCGGCGATGCGGTGTTGTCCTACGCGGCAGGTACCAACCTGGGCACTCTGGCAGTCGACTTTTCCGGGCACGGTGTGGCGGATTTCCTCGTCACCACCGTAGGCCAGGCAGCGGCCAGCGACATCGTGGCATGATGCACGGGCGCGGCGCTTTGGCGCCGCGCCTCCAGGATGGGGCGTACAGATGCAGCGTTTTTACAATGTGATCGCCTGCGTGTTGCAGGTGATGTTCGTGTCGGCAGGAGCCCACGCAATGGCGAGCAGTCTTGTTTTACCCACCAGCGCCCAATTGGCCGGGCATTGGCAGTTGCACCAGCAGGATCAGGTGTGTGCACTGGACCTGCTCGAGCAGGCCAATGCCCTGGGCGGCGATGTGACCTGTGTGGCGCAATGGCTGGGGGACAAGCCCCTGACGTGGTCGCCAACCCCGGACGGTATCTGGCTGTTCAATGCCGAAGGCAGTGGGATCACCCATTTGAATCGTCAGAAAGAAGGTGAATACCAAGGCCGTACACCGTCGGGTGCGGTAGTGGTATTGCAACGAGCACCTTAGTTGTCCGTTATAAGGCGATAACTCGATTTTATTAGTTGGCCGCCCCTGATCAGGGGGCAGGGGCAACTATTGCGCGTAGTTGGGTTCAAGGAAGAGCAAAAGATATGGTCAAACCCCATACCGTGGCGCCTTTATTCAAGGCGCTGGGTGAGTACAAGAGCATCTTGATCAGCGTGGGTTGTTTTACCGCCTTGATCAACCTGCTGATGCTGGTGCCGTCGATTTACATGCTGCAAGTGTATGACCGCGTGCTCTCCTCGCAGAATGAAACCACCCTGGTGATGTTGACCCTGATGGTCGTGGGCTTCTTTGCGTTTATTGGCCTGCTGGAAGTCATCCGCAGTTTTATCGTGATCCGCATCGGCAGCCAGTTGGAGCGGCGTTTCAACTTGCGCGTTTACAAGGCCGCGTTCGAACGCAACCTGCAACGCGGCCAGGGGCATGCCGGGCAATCCCTGGGTGACTTGACCCATATCCGCCAATTCATCACCGGGCCGGCGCTGTTCGCGTTCTTCGATGCGCCGTGGTTTCCCATCTACCTGTTTGTGATTTTTCTCTTCAACGTCTGGCTCGGGGTGTTGGCCACCGCCGGCGCGCTGCTGTTGATCGGCCTTGCGTGCCTCAACGAATACCTGACGAAGAAGCCATTGGGCGAGGCCAGTGGTTTCTCGCAGCAATCGACGCAGCTGGCCACCAGCCATTTGCACAACGCCGAAACCATCCAGGCCATGGGCATGCTTGGCGCGCTACGCAAACGCTGGTTTGCCGTGCATTCGCAGTTCCTGGGTTTGCAGAACAAAGCCAGCGATACCGGCTCGGTGATCACCTCCCTGAGCAAATCCTTGCGCCTGTGCCTGCAATCCCTGGTGCTGGGCCTGGGTGCGCTGTTGGTGATCAAGGGCGATATGACCGCCGGGATGATGATCGCGGGCTCGATCCTGATGGGCCGCGTACTCAGCCCCATCGACCAGTTGATTGCGGTCTGGAAGCAATGGAGTTCGGCCAAGCTGGCCTATCAGCGGCTGGACGAATTGCTGCGCGAGTTCCCCCCGGAAGTCGAGCAGATGAAATTGCCGGCACCCAAGGGCGAGGTCAGCTTCGAACAGGTCAGTGCCGGCCCGCCCGGGCGGCGCCTGCCTACCCTGCATCAGGTCAGCTTCAACCTCGGCGCCGGCGAAGTGCTGGGCGTGCTCGGGGCCTCGGGCTCCGGCAAATCCACCCTGGCCCGTGTGTTGGTGGGCGTATGGCCGACCCTGGCCGGCACCGTGCGCCTGGATGGCGCGGACATCCATCGTTGGGACCGCGACGACCTCGGCCCGCACATCGGCTATCTGCCCCAGGACATCGAACTGTTCAGCGGCAGCATCGCCGACAACATCGCGCGCTTTCGCGAGGCCGACCCCGAGCGTGTGGTGCAGGCTGCGCAACAAGCCGGCGTGCATGAACTGATCCTGCGTTTGCCCCACGGTTATGACACGGTCCTGGGCGACAACGGTGGCGGCCTGTCCGGTGGCCAGAAACAACGGGTGGCCCTGGCGCGTGCGCTGTACGGCGGGCCGCGGTTGATCGTACTGGACGAGCCCAACTCCAACCTCGACACCGTCGGCGAGGCCGCGCTGGCCAGCGCCATTGTGCAGATGAAAGCGCAGGGCAGCAGTGTGGTGCTGGTGACCCATCGTTCTTCGGCCTTGGCCCAGGCCGATAAGTTGCTGGTGCTCAACGAAGGGCGTTTGCAGGCATTCGGGCCAAGCCAGGACGTGCTGCGGGCGTTGTCCGGCCAGCAGGAAGCACCGAAGGATAAACCCGGTGTGAGTTTCAGCCGTCAGTATCAAGCCGGAAGGAATCCAGGCGCATGAGCAGTATCACTGTTGAACCACGCTTCAAAGAGCGCGACGCCTGGTTCTTCGCGCGCATGGGCTGGCTGCTGACCGTGGTCGGTGCCGGTGGCTTTTTCCTCTGGGCCAGCCTGGCGCCCCTGGACCAGGGCATTCCGGTGCAGGGCACGGTGGTGGTGTCGGGCAAACGCAAGGCGGTGCAAACCTTCAGCCCCGGCGTGGTCAGTCGGATTCTGGTGAAGGAGGGTGAGCTGGTGAAGCAAGGCCAGCCGTTGTTCCGTCTCGACCAGACCCAGCACCAGGCCGACGTGCAGTCCCTGCAGGCTCAGTACCGCATGGCCTGGGCCAGCGTCGCGCGTTGGCAGAGCGAGCGCGACAATCAATCCGCCATCACCTTTCCCGCCGAGCTGAGCAGCAGCCCCGATCCGGCATCGGCGTTGGTCCTGGAAGGCCAGCGCCAATTGTTCAGCAGCCGTCGCGAAGCCTTTGCCCGTGAGCAGGCAGGCATCCGCGCGAATATCGAGGGCGCGACCGCGCAGCTCAACGGCATGCGCCGCGCCCGCAGCGACCTGACCGCCCAGGCCCAGTCCCTGCGTGACCAACTGAACAACCTGCAACCCCTGGCCGACAACGGTTATATCCCGCGCAACCGCCTGATGGAGTACCAACGCCAGCTGTCCCAGGTGCAACAGGATCTGGCGCAGAACACCGGCGAAAGCGGCCGGGTGGAGCAGGGCATCCTCGAATCGCGCCTGAAATTGCAGCAGCACAGCGAGGAATATCAGAAGGAAGTACGCAGCCAATTGGCCGACGCGCAATTGCGCAGCCTGACCCTGGAACAGCAACTCACATCGGCTGGCTTTGACTTGCAACACAGCGAGATCAACGCGCCGGCCGACGGCATCGCCGTCAACCTCAGCGTGCACACCGAGGGCGCCGTGGTGCGTGCCGGTGAAACCCTGCTGGAAATCGTGCCCCAGGGCACGCGCCTGGAAGTCGAGGGGCATTTGCCGGTGCACCTGGTGGACAAGGTCGGCACGCACCTGCCGGTCGATATTCTGTTCACCGCCTTCAACCAGAGCCGCACCCCGCGCGTGCCGGGGGAGGTCAGTCTGATTTCCGCCGACCAGATGCTCGATGAAAAAACCGGCGCGCCGTATTACGTGCTGCGCACCACCGTCAGCGAGGCGGCGCTGGAGAAACTCCACGGCCTGGTGATCAAGCCGGGCATGCCCGCCGAGATGTTCGTGCGCACCGGCGAGCGTTCGCTGCTCAATTACCTGTTCAAGCCGCTGCTCGACCGCGCCGGCTCCGCGTTGACCGAGGAATGAGCATGAAAGCTGTGTTCATCGCCTTGCTGTTTACCTGCGTCAATGCCCAGGCCGCCATGGGCCCGTTCGATGTGTACGAGCAGGCCCTGCGCAACGATCCGGTGTTTCTCGGCGCGATCAAGGAGCGCGACGCCGGCCTGGAAAACCGCACCATCGGCCGCGCGGGCCTGCTGCCCAAGCTGTCGTACAACTACAACAAGGGCCGCAACAACTCCCAGGCCACCTTGCCCGACGGGCGCGGCGGCAATTATCACGACGACCGCAACTACAACAGCTACGGCTCGACCTTCAGCCTGCAACAGCCCTTGTTTGACTACGAGGCTTACGCCAACTACCGCAAAGGTGTGGCTCAAGCACTGTTCGCCGATGAAAGCTTTCGCGACAAGAGCCAGGCCCTGCTGGTGCGGGTGCTGAGCTACTACACCCAGGCGCTGTTTGCCCAGGACCAGATCGACATCGCCCGCGCCAAGAAGAAGGCCTTCGAGCAGCAATTCCAGCAGAACCGGCACTTGTTCCAGCAAGGCGAGGGCACCCGCACCGATATTCTCGAAGCCGAGTCGCGCTATGAGCTGGCCACCGCCGAAGAGATCGAGGCACTGGACGAACAGGACGCCTCGTTACGGGAACTGGGCGCGTTGATCGGTGTGCAAAGCGTCAACATCCACGACCTGGCGCCGCTCAACCAAGGCTTCGCCGCATTTACCCTGACCCCGGCCAACTACGATACCTGGCATGAACTGGCGATCAGCAACAACCCAACGCTCGCGTCCCAGCGCCAGGCCCTGGAAGTGGCGCGTTATGAAGTGGAGCGCAACCGCGCCGGGCATCTGCCCAAGGTCACCGCGTATGCCAGCTCGCGCCAGCAGGAATCCGACAGCGGCAACACCTACAACCAGCGCTACGACACCAACACCATCGGCGTCGAAGTGAGCCTGCCGCTGTATGCCGGTGGCGGCATCTCCGCGTCCACCCGCCAGGCCAGCCGTGCCATGGAACAGGCGGAATACGAACTGGAAGGCAAGACCCGCGAGACCCTGATCGAACTGCGTCGGCAGTTCAGTGCCTGCCTGTCCGGCGTGAGCAAACTGCGCGCCTATCAAAAGGCCCTGGCCTCGGCGGAGGCGCTGGTGGTGTCGACCAAACAAAGCATCCTCGGTGGCGAGCGGGTCAACCTCGATGCGTTGAACGCCGAGCAACAGCTCTACAGCACGCGGCGCGACCTGGCCCAGGCGCGTTACGACTACCTGATGGCCTGGACCAAATTGCATTACTACGCCGGCAACCTGCGCGACACCGACCTGGCCAAGGTGGATGAGGCGTTCGGGCCAGCACCGCATTAATTGGCTTTCTCGACAATTCCAACAACAGAGAGGCAGGACCATGGGCGTGTTTGACTATAAAAACCTCGGAGTCGAGGGCTCCAAAGCGTTGTTCGCCGATGCCATGGCGATCACGTTGTATACCTACCATAACCTGGATAACGGCTTTGCCGTGGGCTACCAGCACAACGGCCTGGGGCTCGGCTTACCGGCCACGCTGGTCGGTGCGCTGCTGGGCAGTACGGATTCCCAGGGCGTGATTCCTGGCATTCCCTGGAACCCGGATTCGGAGAAAGCCGCCCTTGAGGCCGTGCAACAGGCGGGTTGGACGCCCATCAGCGCGAGCACCCTGGGCTATGCCGGCAAGGTCGACGCCCGAGGTACGTTCTTCGGCGAAAAGGCCGGCTACACCACGGCCCAGGTCGAGGTGCTGGGCAAGTACGATGACGCCGGCCAGTTGCTGGAAATCGGTATCGGTTTTCGCGGCACTTCAGGCCCTCGGGAAACGCTGATCAGCGATTCCATTGGCGATCTGGTCAGCGATCTACTCGCGGCGCTGGGCCCCAAGGATTACGCGAAGAACTACGCCGGCGAAGCCTTTGGCGGCCTGCTCAAGAACGTCGCCGACTACGCCAGCGCCCACGGCCTCAGCGGCCACGATGTGGTAGTCAGCGGCCACAGCCTGGGCGGCCTGGCGGTCAACAGCATGGCCGACTTGAGCAGTGGCAAATGGGCAGGTTTCTACCAGGACGCCAACTACGTGGCCTACGCCTCTCCGACCCAGAGCGCCGGCGACAAGGTGCTCAATATCGGTTATGAAAACGACCCGGTATTTCGCGCCCTGGACGGCTCGTCCTTCACTTGGTCGTCGTTGGGCGCGCATGACAAACCCCATGAATCGACCACCGACAATATCGTCAGCTTCAACGACCACTACGCCTCGACGCTGTGGAATGTGCTGCCGTTTTCCATCACCAACCTGCCGACCTGGATCTCGCATTTGCCCACCGGTTATGGCGACGGGATGACGCGCATCCTCGAGTCCGGTTTCTATGAGCAGATGAGTCGCGACTCGACGATTATCGTCGCCAACCTGTCCGACCCGGCCCGGACCACCACCTGGGTACAAGACCTCAACCGCAATGCCGAACCGCACAAGGGCGATACCTTCATCATTGGCAGCGATGGCGATGACCTGATCCAGGGCGGCAAGGGCGTGGACTTTATCGAGGGAGGCAAGGGCAATGACACGATCCGCGACAGCAGCGGGCATAACACCTTTATGTTCAGCGGGCAGTTTGGCCAGGACCGGATTATCGGCTATCAAGCGACGGACACGCTGGTGTTCAGGGATGTAGAGGGGAGTGCGGATTATCGTGATCACGCCAAGGTGGTAGGCGCGGATACGGTGATCAGTTTTGGCGGGGATACGGTGACGTTGGTCGGGGTGGTTGGATGGTCGGGGGAGGGGATTGTTATCGGTTAAACCTGTGGGAGGAGCGAGCCCCCTCCCACATTTGATCAGTGTTGGCGGCTGGAAATCAGTCTTCTGTGCGCACCGTCGGCGCGGATAGGGTGACGCTCGGTAGCGTTGGAATGCGCTCAAAACTGTGGGAGGGGGCTTGCCCCCGATAGCGGTGGTTCAGTCAATGAGATGTCGACTGGAATACCGCCATCGGGGGCAAGCCCCCTCCCACATTTGAACAGTGTTGGCGGCTGGAAATCAGTCTTCTTTGCGCACTGTGGCTACATCGTCGGCTTTGACTCGGATGCGCTTGCCGGCGATATCGGTGAACTCATAAAACCCGTCGGCGGTTTTGGTTTTTGGGGAGTCCTTGGTCAGATACTGCGTGCCATTTTGCAGCGTCACCACGGTTTGCGTCGCGCAACCGGCCAATACCAGAAAAGTGAGTGCAACCAGCGGCAG
Source organism: Pseudomonas sp. SB113 (assembly GCF_040754745.1). NCBI lineage: Bacteria > Pseudomonadati > Pseudomonadota > Gammaproteobacteria > Pseudomonadales > Pseudomonadaceae > Pseudomonas > Pseudomonas sp. SB113. The sequence goes on along the minus strand of NZ_JBFMHW010000041.1, from coordinate 23,217 downwards.
ACCCAAATTCTTCATGTTCATAACCCTTACCTTTAACCCTGAAAAGTCCCGCGCCAAGGCTGCGGGCCATAAATTTTACGCCATCGACTCACCCATCTGATCACTTTTATACAAAAAGTTGCGTGCGCCATTTATCTATTACCGATTGCAACACAGCATGGGTGACGGCACTCTGTATGCATAACCAGTATTTGGCTGACGCGCGCCATGCCCAACCCCCTCGACGATCCCCTCTATTACCTGCATAACTTCCGTCAAGTCCTGCATTGGCTGGGGCAACGCTATGGGGATCTGCTTGACCCTGACGAACAGCATTTCATTCAGCAATTCGACAGCTTGCCACAGGCGTCCCAGGCCTTATTGGTGCGGATGGTGATGCGCAAGGGCGTGCATTTTCGTGCGGGCAAACTCAGCTACCCGGAGATCGGTTGTACCCAGGGGGCTATCGGGCCGCTACGGGAATTGGGCTGGGTCGATGATCAACACCCATTGGCCTTTGACGCGTTGTTCGCCCTGCTGCAAAAAGGCGAACTCCTCAGCGCCTTCAAGCCCTGGATCGACCAGCCCAAAGCCAGGAAGGTCGACTGGCTCGAGGGCTTGGCGGCGCAGTTCACAGAAACCCGCAGCTTTGCCCAATGGTGCCCCGAGCTTGCCGAGCCGCTGTACAGCCTCACGGTAATGGACCTGTGTGAGCGTTTGCGCCTGATGTTCTTCGGCAACCTGCACCAGGACTGGTCGGAGTTCGTGCTGGCGGACCTCGGCATCTACACCTACGAAAAAGTTCAGTTCTGCGCCGAATCCCGGGGCTTGCGCAGCCGTGACGACGTGCACGGCGTGCTGTTCCTGCACCAATGCCAGCAAGCCTTTGAAAGCGGTGAAGCGCTGCAGGACGTACTGGCGAAAGTCGCCATGCTGACCACCGACAACCCTTGGCTGGAAAAGCGCCGGGCCAAGCTGTTGTTCCAGCTCGGTCAATATTGCGAGCGCAGTGCCGAATTGGCCTTGGCGGAGCAGATCTACCGCACCTGCGCCTACCCCGGCGCCCGCGCGCGACTGATTCGTGTGCTGGAACGCCAGGAGGACTACGTCCAGGCCATGGCGCTGGCAAGCGCCGCGCAACAGGCACCGGAAAGCGCCGCCGAACAGCAACACCTGTTGCGCGTCATGCCACGCCTGCGACGCAAGCTGGGTGAACCCCGGCTACCCACGCTCAAACCCCGTGAAGTCACGCGCCTGGACCTGGAACTTGCCCTGCCGGAACCGTTGATGTCGGTGGAGTACTGCGTCCAGGCCCACCTGAGCGAACCGGATGCCCCGGTGCACTACGTCGAAAACGGCCTGATCAATTCGCTGTTTGGCCTGCTGTGCTGGGACGTGATCTTCGCGCCACTGCCAGGGGCGTTTTTCCACCCGTTCCAGCGCGGGCCGGCGGACCTGCACAGCGAAGACTTCCACCAACGCCGCGCGCCGCTGTTCGCCGCGTGCCTGGAGCAACTGCAGGATGAGCGCTACAAGACCACGATCCGCCAGCGCTACGTGGAAAAATGGGGGATCCAATCGCCCTTCGTCTTCTGGAACCTGCTCAGCGAAGAACTGCTCGAACAAGCGTTGCACTGCCTGCCCGCCGAACACCTGCGCTACTGGTTCGAACGCCTGCTGCTGGACATCCGCGCCAACCGCGCCGGCATGCCGGACCTGATCCAGTTCTGGCCCGCCGAAAAAACCTACCGCATGATCGAAGTCAAAGGCCCCGGCGACCGCTTGCAAGACAACCAACTGCGCTGGCTGGCGTTCTGTGGCGAGTACCAGATGCCGGTTACCGTCTGTTACGTGCGCTGGGCGGAGCAGCCCGCTTGAGCTACAGCGTAGCCGTGCGGGCGCTGTGCGAGTTCACGGCCAAGGTCGGTGACCTGGACCTGCGCTTCACCCCGTCTCCCAGTGCCCAGGAAGGCATCATCGGCCACCGCACCGTGGCCTCGCGACGCAGCGCCCGTTACCAGAACGAAGTAGCCCTGGAGGGCGAATACCAACAACTCAAGGTACGGGGCAGGGCAGACGGTTACGACCCGGACACCAATCGCCTGGAAGAAGTGAAGACCTATCGCGGCGACCTAGATGCCCAGCCCGCCAACCACCGACAACTGCATTGGGCCCAGGTCAAGGTTTACGGCTGGCTGATGTGCCAGAAACTCGGGCTGACGGAAATTGACTTGACGCTGGTGTATTTCGACATCGTCGGCGAGGGCGAGATCCTGCTCAATCAGCGCTTCCAGGCGGCCGAGCTGGAAGGGTTTTTCAACCAGCAATGCGCGCTGTTCCTCGGTTGGGCCCGGCAGGAAATGCAACACCGCGAAGCGCGCAACACGGCGGCGCAAACCCTGGTGTTCCCCCATGCCGACTTCCGCCCTGGCCAACGCGCGTTGGCCGAGTCGGTGTACAAGGCCGTCAGCACCGGCCGTTGCCTGATGGCCCAGGCACCCACCGGCATCGGCAAGACCATCGGCACGATCTTCCCGCTGCTCAAGGCCCTGGCGCCCCAGCAATTGGACAAGGTGTTTTTCCTCACCGCCAAGACCCCAGGCCGCAAACTCGCCCTTGATGCGGCCCACGTGCTGCACGCCAGCAGCGATCTGCCCCTGCGCGTACTCGAACTGGTCGCGCGCGACAAAGCCTGCGAACACCTGGACAAAGCCTGCCACGGCGACTCCTGCCCGTTGGCCAAGGGCTTCTATGACCGTTTGCCCGCCGCACGCATTGCCGCGTCCAAGGTGCGCCTGCTCGACCAGCGCAACCTGCGCGATGTCGCCCTCGCTCACGGGGTATGCCCCTATTACCTGAGCCAGGAAATGGCGCGCTGGGCCGACCTGGTGGTCGCCGACTACAACTACTATTTCGATTTCGGCGCCATGCTCTTCGGCCTGGCTCAGCTCAACCAATGGCGCGCCGCCGTGCTGGTGGATGAAGCCCACAACCTGGTCGAACGCGCTCGCTCGATGTACAGCGCCAGCCTCGACCAGTACAGCCTCAAGACCCTGCGCGACACCGCGCCCGAGCCGCTGAAAAAACCCTTGCAGCGCCTCAACCGTGAGTGGAACGCCTTGCACAAGGACCAGATCGCGGCGTACCAGGCCTATGCCACGCGCCCGGACAAACTGCTCCAGGCCCTGAGTCTGTGCACCAGCGCCCTGGGCGATTACTTCAACGAGCATCCCGAAGCCCTCAGCGGCGACCTGCAAGCCTTCTACTTCGAAGCGCTGCAATTTGCCAAGGTCGCCGAGCTGTTCAACGAACACTTCATCTTCGACATCAGCAAACGCCAGCTCGGCGGTAAACGCAGCAGCTCAACCCTGTGCCTGCGTAACGTGGTGCCCGCCGAGTTCATTCGGCCCCGATTGACCGCCGCCCGCAGCAGCGTGTTGTTCTCCGCCACATTGAGCCCACGCCACTATTACGCCGACCTGCTCGGCCTGCCGACGGACACGGCCTGGGTCGATGTGGAATCGCCGTTCAGGGCCGAACAACTGCACGTGCGCATCGTCAATGAAATCTCCACACGCTTCGTGCATCGCCAAGCCTCGCTGGCGCCGATTGTCGAGCTGATCGCCCGCCAGTTCGCGCAACAGCCGGGCAACTACCTGGCGTTTTTCTCAAGCTTTGATTACCTGCAACAGGTGGCGCAACTGCTGGCCGAGACCCATCCCAGGATCCTGCTGTGGCAGCAATCGCGCGGCATGGCCGAGGCCGAACGCCAGGGATTTCTCGACCAATTCACCGAACACAGCCAAGGCATCGGCTTTGCCGTACTGGGCGGCGCGTTTGGTGAAGGCATCGACCTGCCCGGCGCACGCTTGATCGGCGCGTTTATCGCCACCTTGGGATTGCCGCAACTCAACCCGGTCAACGAGCAGATAAAACTGCGCATGGCAGCGATTTTTGGCGCGGGGTACGACTACACGTACCTGTACCCCGGCATTCAGAAGGTCGTGCAGGCGGCGGGGAGGGTGATTCGCAGCGAGCACGACCGGGGGGTGGTGATGTTGATGGATGATCGGTTTGGGGAGGCGCGCGTACAACATCTGTTGCCGCGCTGGTGGGTCGTTGATTGAGCTGTTCGTGCCATCAATGATTGGCGACCACGATCCTGTGGGGGTGTTTGAAACTCACACGCTCTAGCACATGCCCGAGTGGGTGCCTGACCTTGCGCAGCATTTCCTGGCTAACTGTGGCCATTGGATCCAGAACGAGCAGGCACAGCACTTCGCGCTGCCGTCATTCGCCCATTACCCATACAAGCAGCTTCGAGTAACGGGTGGGTTGACCCTGTCGTATAAGGCTGTAAAACACCCGTACGATCTCCCCCTCCTTAAGGTTACTCACTGCGATCGGAATGAACAGTTCCCGGCCGGCCGTTTCCGAATCGAGGGTGTTCGGCACTGTGGTTCTCGATTGGTCGCCAATCCAGCGTAATGTCACGGTGTCTCCGGGCTCAGTTTCGGTAAATGGCAGAATGACCATCACCTGTTGCTCGGTATGAGTGCCTTCAACCCGCGCCTGGGGCAGTGCGGCGGCCGGCTTGCCTACCTGCAATTGCAAGCGCAGCGACTCACGGCTTGGGGGCCGATCCGCGCGTTCGTAATACAGCTCGGTGAGTAGGGTGTTGAAGCGCTTGATATGCTCGCCGTCGACCGTGAATACGAGGACGCGATCTGCCGGGATCGTTGCCAGCGTGTACTCCTGGGTGTAGATGACCGAGCCACCCACCCACACCAGGCGAATCTGGGTCGAAGCCCCCCATCCGTCGGGAGCAACTATGACCACTGTGGCCTTGGGAACAGCCGGATCCAGACAGCCAGCTGCGGATTCCTGGACCACGGGCGCAAGCCATGGACTGGCAGCCCCGCGTACACTCACCCGAGTCTGCATCGAAACAACCACGTCGTCGGTTTTTACCCGATGAAGGCTGCAAGACAGCATTGAGACCCCGCCCCCCAGCGCCCTGACTCTTTCATTCGGAATATCGAATTCCATAAAGCTATTGGTGCGCTCGACGGTTTTCTCATCACTGTAGGGAACTGGGAAATTCTCAGCGTCTCGACCGTCCCAGTACACGCGTACTTGATCGCCTTTATCGAACACCGTTGGATCAAGAAACAGTTTGATCTTCTGCGGACCATCCCCGAGCTGTTTCAAGTCGATAACGTATCCTGGTTGCTCAAGGAAAGGAGCCTCAAGCAGCCGGGTGCCGAGGTTTACATTGACCCAGTTTAACGGCGACCAATTCTCATCTGATTCAGGATCGAAAACCGGATAGTTGCCCACCGCGTCCATGACCTGCATTGCAATGGGCAGGAAAGGATTGCTGCCGGCAGCATGGATGACGTTCTCGGTAATCATCACTTCGAATCCTCTGCCGACCTCCCTGGGTGTCACCACATGGCTGATAAGCACTCTACCCCAGGCAAATATGACGGTGTCATATTCGGCCATGTTTTCGTAGGGCTGGACAACAAGAATGACCCCAAGCCTGGCCCTCTTAAGGTCAATCACTGCACCCGCTTCGAGGTCTTCAGGGATAAAAAACACCAGCCCTTGATGGCCCGGTGTTCCGTGGTCCGGGTCTTCTTTACCGGGGCGGTCCAGCTTGATCCGAAGCCTGATCCTGTTGGTGTCGACGGGGCCCTTGCCAGGTTCCTCAATGGTGCAGTACGCAGTAGCCCACTCCGGCAAAACGTTTTCTTTGCGCATGGTCAAGCTATACACCGGGTTATTCACATTGCCGTCGTCGATGATCAGGTAATCCTCTGGCGTCGGGCTGTTCCAGTACAGGAATATCTCTGTCTCGAGTGCGAACTTCTGCAGAGGAAAAAGTAACGGGTTGAGATCATGCTCGACATGCCGCAGACCGATACACCTGTCAGGCTCGGTATCTTCCTTGATAGGCATGCCCAGATTCTGGAGATACAGCTCGGTTTGTCTATCGTTGGCTGTATCTCCGAGTTTTGTCTTAGGCGCACGAGGCATCGTGAAACCTCCACAGTAAAGGGGTGAACATCAATCAGGCAGACCGGCGGTTGGCATAGAGATCATCTTTACCGCATGTCCTCGAACCCGAAAATTCCTCGGCGAGCAATCATCAGCGTCACCACGCCTGAATAGCGCTGTGGAACACCGTTGTGGTTGACTTCCCAATAGACTTTTACGATGCGATTGAGGTTATCCAATACATATTTTCCCGGCACTTTGATTCGTGCGTCACCCGGCCTCGAAATATGCATCAGCATGACAATGCGGTTACCTGGGCCGAACCAATGCAAACGAACATGCTGACCAACCGGCGGGTTAGGGAGGGTGACCCAAACGCCATCCGGTACCAGGTCCGGATCAAGGTGATGGCCGACAACCTTGTCGACTACCGGAGCGATCATGGCCTCCCAAGGTTCCCCCAATAGCAGGCTTTTGCGCGCAGACTCACCTATCAGTCGTCCATCAGTACCGTTGACCTCGTAATACAGTTGTGAAGGGCGGCCCTCAAATCGCTTGATTTGGGCCGCTGGCAGTATGAACTCAATGACGTCGTGTTCCGGGCGCTCACCTGCACTGCGGCTGAAGCGGTATTCCACCGTGCCGTTTGGGTCAGGCAAGAGCCAGACCAATGTGATCAGGTCCCTTGGTTGCCAGCTGGCCTGGTAAGGCACGTAGGCTTGTCCATCTTTTCGGACGGGGCGTATTTCCGCGAAGGGCATGGTGTCGATCACATAAGGCGCTGGCCACTGGACCGACGCCCCTTTGACACTCACATAAGCAGCCTGTGAATGCATTGTCGTGGAACCGACGTATTTGCGCAGCGTGTAATACAACTTGGCGTGCCCCTGGGCCAGCCCCGCCATAACCGCAGGAGGGATTGGGAAGTCATAGATCACGTCAGTCCTTTCCACTGTGCGTTGTTCGCGGTGCAGGACAATGTTTCCTTGGGCATCGGTAGCCTTGAAAAATAGCTCCAGAGTGTCTCTTGTCTCGAAGTAGTCTGCTGAAGCAAACACCGATGCGATAACCGGCCTACCTGCCAACTTCTCCAGGTCAATGACGCCGGTTTGCGGGTCAACTTGTGCGCTGTAAGGCTCTCTGAGAATATCGCGTTGTGCATACACCAACACCTTGCTGGCTGCAGACCAGCGTTCAGCCGGGTCAGTAGAGTTCCCGGTATGCCCACGCACCTGCAGCCTCACATTCAGTTCTCTGCCGTCGCGGGCGGCCATGATTTTCGCGTAAGGCACCACAATTATTATGAGTTCCTGGTTAAGGTCTTCCTCGGTGAGTAAATGGGTTTCCTGCTCATCCCCCCAGCACAGCAGGACTCGGTCCCCTGGAGCCGCGTGGGAGTACCGCATCAGCGTGATTTCGATATTCTCGCGAGCCCTGGCTTCACTGACGCCGTTAACCAGCACATCGTCAGGTAGATAGATGATCAGCCCTTGGTGTCCCGGCCTGAAAGGGTCGGGATCAGGGCCCCCCGGACGGTCAAGGTCAACTCGCAAGCGCAAGGGGAGGGTAGACGCGCCCGATCCATTAATCCGACACACCAGTGGGTCTAGCCATTGAGGCTTGATACTGGCGCCAGGAAGGAGGATTGGCAGCCATTCACACTGGGTATCCGCGGCCATGACAAAGGTGTGAGCGACCGGAAGAATAGGGTTGTTGCTGAACAGTTCGAGTAGTTGACCGGGTGACGTGTACGCGCTGGTCCTCACGTAGACGACCTGAGGCGTTTCGATATTTCTGAGACCCAGGTTGCCGTCTACACCGACATCATCAGCCGCCGCCGGGTGGAGCCTTGGGATGTAAAGGTCGCCCAACTCCGCTGGGGGTTGGTGGTTATTGGTAATGACTGCGGACATGGCAGCGACTCCTTTCTAGAAAAAATAGGAAAACAACGGTACGCAGGGTGCTGGTTAGATACGCCGGAAGCGGATTTCACCGATTTGGTAGTCGTTGCCATTACCTGAATCTTGATGGCTATTGATATAAAGCGTCAGGGTTGTGCTATTGGCAGTTAGTGCACCCGTAATTGTTTTGAAGTTAATCAAGTCAAGAATTTGCTCCGGGTTCGTCAGCACGCCTTGTGAGGTGCTTAGAGAGAGCGAGGGGATCGCAACGATGCCGTGATGCCTCCTTGTTCGGATGCTGAATTCGTATCGCGCACCTTGAGTCAAATTTGAGAAGCGCTGGCTGAAAATGACACCGCGGTGACCACTGGCTCCAACGGTGTAGTTTAAGAAAACCGTATAATCCCCATAGTTCAAAAATGCCCTGCTTTGTACGTTGCTTAGTGCAGGTCCATAGGCCCAGCCATTCAGGTTGTTGTTGCGGAAGTTAGTGATGTGATCTAACCCTGTACGAATATGTAATACGCGGATCGCTGAAAATCGCCTGGGGACATTGGCCCTGGCCAAGTTATATTTAACTCTGACCGATCCGTTCAGGTTCGCAGTGACGAAGTTGCGCGCGATGGGTATGTCCAGTTTCTTTCCTGCTTGACCTGGGTTCACACGGACTTGCTCTTGAGTGCTTGTAAAGTCACCATTCCAGTCCAGGTTGATGAGGTCACCCTCCAAGCTATCGGTGAGTGGCACCGTAATAATTAAGTGAGTGCCAATGAGATTTGGATCCAGATAGTTACCTGAAGCTTGTTCAATTTCCACTGCAGGTAGAGTTCTCGTAATCTCACCCACTTGAACTTGCAGACGCTGCGATTGACGATGGGGCAGCAGGTCGATACGTTCGTAATACACTTCGACAGGCAATGTGTTAAAGCGAGCAACTTGCGCACTCGGAACAGTAAATGAAAGTTCCTTATTGCCCGGGATAGGCCCCAGGAAAAACTCTTCAGTGAAATTGACCGAATGCGCGACCCATACAATTCGAATTTTTGTGGCGGAGGTCCAACCGTCCTGTGCACGATACTTCATTGTGGCATTTGAATTGGGATTCAATTCTCCGCCCGGTGCTTCTACGATGCTAGGCGCGGGCCACTCAATGACGTCACCATTAACCCTGATACGTACTTTTCTTGAGGGCAGCCATTTATTGTCTCTGGCCTTGAAGAGGTTGTAGTACATGATCGCAATACCACCGGCTATTGCTTTGACCATTTCGTTCGGTACATTGAAGTCTTCGATGAAGTTTGTAATATTGACATCTCTCTGCTCACTATGAAAGAAAGGTACGTTTTGAATATCCCGGCCCTCCCATTCAAAAGCAATTTTATCTTTGGGCTCGAAAAAGTCATTGTCGATAAATATCTGGACGATTTGTGCCGCATTCTCCAACTCGTCAAGTTCAACAGTTTCCCCGGCCTGCTTAAGGAACGGTGGTCGTGGCCGCAAGAGCCCGAGGTTGACTTCTACTCGCTGTATCTCCGACCAGTTCGATTTGGAATTGGGGTCGGCAGGATAGTTACCGGCGACATCCTTGATTTGCATGGCCACCGGCATGTTCACATAGTGAGGGTTTTGCTTGATGATCTCGGGGGGAATGAGCATTTCAAATGAACGTCGCACCTCACTGGCCTTCACAACGTGTTCGATGATAGTCGCGCCCCAGTCGATGCGGCAGGTATCCCACTCGGCCATGTTTTCCCAAGGGTGGATTTCGAGCACTACACCCCGTTCCGCCCTGGCCATATCCACGTGGCTGCCCGCTTCCAGGTCGGGAGGTAAAAAAAATACCAGGCCTTGGTTACCCTCGGTGAACTCGTTCGGGTCAGGGTAACCGGGGCGATTACGTTTTACCCTGAGCTTCAACGGCTTGGTTTTAGACTGATTGCCGCTGGGGCGTTTGATGAGGCAATAAACTTCAGCCCACTCCGGCAGGATCTGCTCTTTGTCCACCATCAGACTGAAAAACCGGTTACCGAGGTTCTCTGGTTGAATGATGAGATAGTCCACAGGTGCTTCGGGATTGTTCCAAATCAGGTAGATTTCGGTGTCCAAAACAATCTCCGGGAACGTCAGGAGCAGCACCTCCAGGTTATGTTCGACATGCCGGGCGCCAAGTGCACCGTCAGACTCCGTATCCCCTTCAAGGGGGGGCTCGACACCGCTGATCAAGACCGGGCCCAGGTCGTAATCATTGAGGGGGGCGCGCGGTTTTTTTGGGGTTTTACGGGACATGGTCTGACCTCCAGGAGGGCGGTGTTGCTCATAAAAACCGCAGCAGGCTCATCACCTGCCGCCCGGTGCTCCAATCTGTACTTCCTGGCGTAACGATTCGTTGAGTGATGTGCTGCGCGCCAGAATATTTTCGGGGTCATACACGTAATAGAGTTCAGGGGTGGTGCGGTTGAACCTCAAGAGCGCTGCATGTGGAATCAGACGCCTGATCGGCACCCCCTCAGGCACCTGCCCTACGGTGAACAGGTCGTCGTAGAGGATGAGGTCATTGCTACCCGGTATCACGTAACGCAAGAGCAACATGATCTTGTCAGTGGGCCTGCGCCATGCGTACCAGGGAATCTCGACGGCGGCGCCACCCGTGGGGATAGGGTTGACGACATGGGAGGGGTACCGCACAAAAAAAGGTGGCAGCAGTCGGATGATCACGTCCTGAACGGCGGCAGATGCAATTTTTGAGTAACCCACGACATCGCGCCCTTGTAACAAGATAAAACTGATCTCCACTTTGCCACCGGCAACGGCGCGCACTTTGTCATTGGGCACGAAGAAGTCATGGGGCCTGCCGGCCGCTTCTATCGGGATATATTGCTCATGCAATACCACGCCCCCTAGCTTCGGGTAGCCCCGGTAAGTCACAAAATACGTGTAGCCGGCAGGGCCCTCCCACGGATACGTAAATAACTGCATATGCAAAGGCTCGCCGCTAAGCGACTCAAGGTCGATCAAACCTGGAAAGTTCTGCGTCGCGAAGATAGGCGCGGCAAGATTGGCACTGCCCACGTCTACCAGCACGGGGATATTGCGTGAGCGGGGGACGGATGCGTTGCGCACCGTGTCGACTACCTGGAAGCTCACCAAGCGATTGCTGCCGTTACCGATCGAGATAATATGATCGCGGTTGAGTTTTATCTCGGTCGTCAGGCCTACACCGGCCACCAACTGAGAGGGAGCAAAAAAGCTACCAACCTGGCATTCAATGCGATCCAACCGATGCATATTCGGGTAAGGCTCAAAGGTTAGGGTTACGCCTCGCCCGGCCTGAATTTCCCGGATCTCTGTATCGGATATTGAGAAGTTCAATTCCGAATGACCAGGGTCAACATGGCTTTGATCATCGCCGCCTGGGAGGGTTCGTTTGACCAGCAGCGTCAACGGATAAGAGAGATCATTGGACGAGCCGCCGCCATAAAACACCCTGTAGCCCAGTATCAGATCTCCGTCGGGAAGGTCACTGTCTGAAATAGCAAAAGAGAAGCTATTACGTTCTTCCTCTCCGGGCTCCAGGATTTTCTCCGCAAGGACCTTCATCCCCACTATCGCAAGCACCTGGATTTTGTCCCTGGGACTGGCCAGCCAATTCTTATCCACCGTCACGGTCAGGCCTTTGGTCAGCAGCCAGAGAGGCACACCACCGTCATAGCCCGCAAACGCCGGGGACATGCCAGGAACCCTCAGAGTGTCAAGAAATTTGGGTTTGATCGGCGACGCCTTTTTTCTTTTGGTGGGGGCCGGCTTGCTGTCTTTGGTAGGCATGGCTTTCTCCAGGTAGAAAGTTGTCACGCTTCACAGGATATGTTCCTGCGCTTGGGGGTATCAAACACCGTTAAGCAAGGGCTTGACTACTGTCATAATTGACAGGTTGCGACAGACGGTCTGCGTGCAAATCCAGCGATCAGGAACCTTGCAGGATTTGCACTCGACGGCGCAGCGACTCGTTTAAATCCACGGAGCGAGCCCTGATGGAGGCGGACTCGGATTCGTACACGAAATACAGATCGGGGGCATACCCCACGAACGGCTCCATATCCGTACCGTTGAGCGCCCACTGAATCGGCTGCCCGTCGGACCAGAACGTCCCCACCGGTTTCGTTACGCTAAAGAGGATGATTTCGTTGAGTGACTTCACGTAACGCAGGATCAACGTGAGGGTGTCCGTAGGTTTTCGCCAGTCGTACCAGGGAATATTCACGACCATGGATTTTTCTATAATGGCAATGTCTTCTGGGTACTTTTCGAAATAAGGTGCCTCCAGTCGAACGACCGACCCGACGACTTCAGCGAAGGTCTTCTTCGAAATTTGGGTGACCAGATCGTCTGCGCGGATCAACTCATAGCTGATCTCCACCCAACCACCGGCCGCAGCACGGACTTTGCTGTAGGGCACTTCGTGATAAGTCGCGGTGCCGGCTCGGGTGATCGTTTCGATGCGTCGATGCACCACCTCACCCCCTAGTGGTGGGTAGGCCTTGAAGGTGATGACATACCAATCGCCCGTTCGCCCGATGGTCGCAGGGGAGTACATGCCAATCCTCAAATTGGCGCCAGCAAGCCTTTCGATGTCGATATAACCCGGTTGATCTTCAGACTGGATGAACGGGCCATCACGTTGTGCGCTGTCAAGTGCCACCAATATTCTGGTGCTCTTGGACCTTGGTGTTGAGGCGTTACCGACGAGGTCGACAATGTAGAACCCCACCAGTAAACCATCACTATCACCGCCTTTAGTAATCTGGGCGTGATTAATGACGATAAGGGTTGCCTGGCCGACGCCTGCCACTTGTTGAACGATGGTCAGGCTGCCACATTGGAAGTAGATGCGGTCCCTGGGATGCATGTTCGGGTAAGGCTGGATAACTACGCTGACCCCTTTAGCCGCGTCGGGCGGATAAACCTCCAGGGTCGAGAGTGCGTACTTGAGTTCCGAGTGACCCGGTTCGAATTGATCCGTATCTTCACCCGCGGGCAGATCGGTTTTTACCAGCACGCTCAGGGGGTAGGAGGCCTCGTAGTCATCGTCGCTGCCTTTATAGTTCACCACGTAACCCAGGCGTTGCTCTCCCTGCGTCAGTTTTTCTCGTGGAATGGAAAAGAAATAGCTGTTGTTGTGTTCTTCTCCGGCCTGCACCTGCTTGAAAGCCAAGAACGTCATGTCAGGCATCAAGACGATGCTGATGATATCGCCACGACTTGCAAACCAACTGTTGTCCACTCGGACCGTCAGGCCGGATCTCATCAGCCAGGCGGGAATCCCTCCGTCGTAACCATCGACGTTGTTAGTCATACCTGGGATCGACAGGCGAGGAAGCTGATTGGGCTGCCCTGGGGAGGTCTTCGCGCCATCAGAGCTCATGCTCTTTTTCTCCTCAACAAGTCCTTGAACGTGGGCGTTTACCGCTGATAAAGGTTTAGGTGTCTGAGTCGGTATCAAATACCAACGTTTTCGCGCTGGCTACTGTCAGAATTCACAGGTGGCGATAGACGGTCACATGTATTTTCGGTGTCACCTCGACATTAAGCCCATCGCGCTACCACTGGTCGCTACCTGTTAATTCTGACAGTAGCCAACATTCACCAGTCGGGTATCTGATTTCCTTCAAGCTCATGCCCAACGCGCATGGCGAAGCCGAGGAAACCCGCATGGACAAGCGTCGCGCGCGCCGTCCCCGTCCGCTCTCCTATCTGCCGCCGGTGGACATTCCGCTGATGCAACCGCCGATTGCGGGAGATGTTGAGAACGCCGACGGGGGGATTGGGGTGTCGCATACCTTGCGGCCGCTGGTGGTGCATATCGACAGGCCCGCAAACACACCCGAGGGAACGTTCTTCGAGCTTTTCTGGGGGCCTGGCAATCCGGTTGCGTTCAACCTGATCCGTGAGGGTGACCAGAACCTGACCCGCATCCCCTTCACCGTGCCCTTCGACAGTATTCGCGAACCCTGGGCGGGTCCGGTGTACGTCATGGTTATTCGGTGCGACGAAGACGATTCCCAAACCAAACCCTTGCGTTTGCGGGTAAACCTGCAGCATCCGGGTGGGCAAGACCCCAACCCCGCACCCGGAAACCAACGCTTGGTGTTTGAGTTGCCGGACGATGTGAGGCTTGGCGGGGTCAGCGCTGATCGGGCCAAGCAGGGCGTGGAGGTGCTTATCAGGCATTGGCTGAACATGGCCGCCTATGACCTGCTCATTCTGGTTTGGGGCTCGGTGCGAATTGAGCGGTTGATCCAGCCCGGTGAAGTAGGCCGGGACATCAAGTGCATGCTGGACGAGGACGCGATCAAGGAAGCCGGGGACAGCGATTTGCTGCCGGTTGCGTTCCAGGTCCGCGGGCCGACCGGCAATTACCCCGATCCCTGGGCACCCTGGTCGACCACCTCGCTGGTGTCGGTCTACCTGGCGACCGACCGCCTGGATGCGCCTTGGGTACAGACACCTGAGACCGACCGCGAAATCGATCTCGAAAAACTGGGCACTCGGGACGTGCAAATCGGCATGACTGTCGGGAGCAACGATGCTCGCGTGTACAGCCATATTTTTCTGTACTGGAACGGGGTAAATGCCCAGGGCAGTTCGGTTTCCTACTTTGAAGATCGGCAAGTGGCAGGCGCCAAAGGCTATTTTTTTAATATCGACAATGCCCTGGTAACCGCGATCGCCCAAGGCAGCGCCGTGGTGTATTACGAGTTGAAAGGCGATGGCTTACCTGACAAGCGCTCGCATAACCGTTACATCACGGTGATTGGCGAGATCGTCACATGGCCTGCACCGACAGTGGATCAGGCCCTGGAAGGGGATCTGGACTCAGGCTTGCCGCTGATTACCATCCGCTTCCTGGCGCAGACCAGTTGGGCCAGCACCGACAGGGTGCAAGTGACCATCCTCGCCAGCGACGTCGGCGGCACTGTCGATTATGCGGCAGTTCGGTTAGTGGGCCAGATCGCACCCGACGGACAGGTGACGTTCGACGTGCCGGGTACTGAGCTCAAGCGTTTTGACGGACGTGCTATCGAGGTGTTCTACAGCGTGAGCCGTGGCAACGAGCGACCTCAGGAGTCCTTGCGTCAGGTGTACCAGGTACAGATACCGCATGAGTTGCCTGTTCCCAAGCTGATCCAGGCCACGGGTTCAGGTACTTTGGTGAACCTGGCACCAATGAAGGCGCAGGACGGCGCCACGGTAGAGGTGCGTTTTTTAATGCACACCACCGACAGCATCAAGGTCACGATGAAGGGGACTGCGGGCGCTGGCTCGCCGGTTATTGCCGCCAAGCCCGGGTCGACCAGTGGCGTGGTGACGTTTGATATTCCCAAGGAAGCGATAGCAGCCAATATCGGCAATACCAACAAGACGTTTACCCTCAAATACGAGGTGACCAATGGGGATGTTGTTCGGCCCTCGGTGGTATTGACGGTGACGGTGACGCCGATACCTGCCAATGAGTTGGCAAAAACGCTGATCCGAATTAATGAGGCGAACCCAGCTAGTAGGGTGATAGATCTATGGACCACTATAGCTAACCGTACACTGCGAATCGGTACCTGGCCCTTTATTACGTCCGGCAAACCGGTATGGATGGAATTAAGAGGTTTCAAGGAGAATGGTGCGACGCATAACTTCCGGGTTTGGAATGGTGGTAGCGCGCAAACTAATTCCACTTGGGTAAGTCAGGGGTGGTGGCAGCACACTATTAACTATGCATCATACTTGAAAGAGCTAGGGGATAACACGAAACTGGAACTGCATTTCAAAGCAGCTTTCGGCTCTGACATAACTGCGGCTAATGCCATTATTTTCCCTGTGGTGGAATATACAGTGCAAAGCTCGTGGCGCGATTCAATCACTGACTTTGAAGATGGAACTACCGACGGCTGGGCGCTTGGTGAAGGGGGGGTCAGTGGCAACGTAACTAACGGATATATTGAGTTTTTGACACCTAATGCTAAGAATGATGGCTACGTTCTAACAAAAAACTTCAGATTTGAGGCGAGGCGTACGTACGAGTTCTCCTTTGATGTGATAAACATTAACCCAGAAGTTTCAAATGTGAACCCATGGTTAAGTGTTTACATGCTTAATATATCAGCCCCTCCTTATGTTGTCGTTGACAGGGTTAGAATTCCAAGGACGGGGGTGTGGTATACGTTTAGATCTAGAATTTACAACCCTCCAGCCGATGTATATTCTATTGCTTTTCTTAATTCAGAACCTCTTGGTGGCGGTGACTATAGCGAAGGTGGTAACGACTTTCGCATAGATAATATAACGCTGCGACGCTTGTAAGGAGTATCGCTGTGTCGAAATGCGGTGAATATGGGGGGCAGTACAGATCAGGTATGTATTTTCGGTGCCACCTCGACATTAAGCCCATCGCGCTACCACTGGTCGCTACCTGTTAATTCTGACAGTAGCCAACATTCATTGGTCGGGTGTCTGATTTCCTTCAAGCTCATGCCCAATGCGCATGGCGAAGCCGAGGAAACCCGTATGGTCAAGCGTCGCGCGCGCCGTCCCAGTCCGCTCTCCTATCTGCCGCCGGTGGACATTCCGCTGATGCAACCGCCGATTGCGGGAGATGTTGAGAACGCCGACGGGGGGATTGGGGTATCACATACCTTGCGGCCGCTGGTGGTGCATATCGACAGGCCCGCAAACACACCCGAGGGAACGTTCTTCGAGCTTTTCTGGGGGCCTGGCAATCCGGTTGCGTTCAACCTGATCCGTGAAGGTGACCAGAACCTGACCCGCATCCCCTTCACCGTGCCCTTCGACAGTATTCGCGAACCCTGGGCGGGTCCGGTGTACGTCCTGGTTATTCGGTGCGACGAAGACGATTCCCAAACCAAACCCTTGCGTTTACGGGTAAACCTGCAGCATCCGGGCGGACAAGACCCCAACCCCGCACCCGGAAACCAACGCCTGGTGTTTGAGTTGCCGGACGATGTGAGGCTTGGCGGGGTCAGCGCTGATCGGGCCAAGCAGGGCGTGGAGGTGCTTATCAGGCATTGGCTGAACATGGCCGCCTATGACCTGCTCATTCTGGTTTGGGGCTCGGTGCGAATCGAGCGGCTGATCCAGCCCGGTGAAGTAGGCCGGGACATCAAGTGCATGCTGGACGAGGACGCGATCAAGGAAGCCGGGGACAGCGATTTGCTGCCGGTTGCGTTCCAGGTCCGCGGACCGACCGGCAATTACCCCGATCCCTGGGCACCCTGGTCGACCACCTCGCTGGTGTCGGTCTACCTGGCGACCGACCGCCTGGATGCGCCTTGGGTACAGACACCTGAGACCGACCGCGAAATCGATCTCGAAAAACTGGGCACTCGGGACGTGCAAATCGGCATGACTGTCGGGAGCAACGATGCTCGCGCGTACAGCCATATTTTTCTGTACTGGAACGGGGTAAATGCCCAGGGCAGTTCGGTTTCCTACTTTGAAGATCGGCAAGTGGCAGGCGCCAAAGGCTATTTTTTTAATATCGACAATGCCCTGGTAACCGCGATCGCCCAAGGCAGCGCCGTGGTGTATTACGAGTTGAAAGGCGATGGCTTACCTGACAAGCGCTCGCATAATCGTTACATCACGGTCATTGGCGAGATCGTCACATGGCCTGCACCGACAGTGGACCAGGCCCTGGAAGGGGATCTGGACCCAGGCTTGCCGCTGATTACCATCCGCTTCCCGGCGCAGACCAGTTGGGCCAGCACCGACAGGGTGCAAGTGACCATCCTCGCCAGCGACGTGGACGGCACTGTCGATTATACGGCAGGTCGGTTAGTGGGCCAGATCGCCCCCGGCGGACAGGTGACGTTCGACGTGCCGGGTACTGAGCTCAAGCGTTTTGACGGACGTGCTATCGAGGTGTTCTACAGCGTGAGCCGTGGCAACGAGCGACCTCAGGAGTCCTTGCGTCAGGTGTACCAGGTACAGATACCGCATGAATTGCCTGTTCCCAAGCTGATCCAGGCCACGGGTTCAGGTACTTTGGTGAACCTGGCACCAATGAAGGCGCAGGACGGCGCCACGGTAGAGGTGCGTTTTTTAATGCACACCACCGACAGCATCAAGGTCACGATGAAGGGGACTGCGGGCGCTGGCTCGCCGGTTATTGCCGCCAAGCCCGGGTCGACCAGTGGCGTGGTGACGTTTGATATTCCCAAGGAAGCGATAGCAGCCAATATCGGCAATACCAACAAGACGTTTACCCTCAAATACGAGGTGACCAATGGGGATGTTGTTCGGCCCTCGGTGGTATTGACGGTGACGGTGACGCCGATACCTGCCAGTGAGTTGGCAAAAACGCTGATCCGAATTAATGAGGCGAACCAAACTACTAAAGTACTGGATCTGTCGAGCAGCACGGCGAACCGCACACTGCGAATCGGTACCTGGCCCTTTATTACGTCCGGTAAACAGGTATGGATGGAATTAAGAGGTTTCAAGGCGAATGGTACGGCGCATAACCTCCCGGTTTGGAGTGGCGGTAGCAAGCAAACTAATTCAACCTGGGTAAGTCAAGGGTGGTGGGAGTACGTTATTAGCTATGCGTCATACTTGAAAGAGTTGGGGCACAACAAAAAAATGACGCTGCATTTCAAAGCCGCTTTGCGTGCTGGCATAACGGAGGCTGACGCCATTGTTTTTCCAGTAGTGGAGTACACCGTCGATAAACGCCCGTCCATCGACCAGTCGATTATGAAGCTGGATGGAGTATCTGTAAGGGTCAATTGGCCTAAAACTGGGCGAGATTCAATTGGTAATACAGCTGTTAGAGTTGCAGTTGGCGGCACTCCGCCTTACACATATACTTCAAATAACACGGCGATAGCCTCTGTGAGTTCGACGACGGGAAAAGTGACCGGTGAAGGCAACGGCACTGCCATTATTACTGTTAAAGATAAAGACAAAGTGACGGCGACATACAGCGTTGTTGTGAGCAACGTGTTTCGTCTGATGCAATCTAATGGACCACTTAGTCTCCATCAAGCGATTGCTTGGAGGGATTCTATTGGCGCCTTTACTTTAAGTTATGCTGCCGAAAGCGATATGAGCAATAGATATATACAGCCATGGCCGGTAGTAGGGAATTATTGGTATTGCGACCCAGAGGGGCTAGGATGCGCTACCAATCATTCTCTGTACTATAACAGTTATTTGCGCGGTGCCTTTTGCCAGTATATTTATGATCCTGATACTCACTGGGGTGCATGGTGCTTGCAGAAAACATAAAGTAGGCCGGATTTATTTAGAAAATAAATCCGGCCATTATTTCCAATTTACTCAATCCGCAATCCCATCAGTCCCGGACGACAGGAACATCTTGGATTCGCTTTAAATACTTCCCAGTGATATCTGATTTTAGTATGGCGAATTCTGTACTTGTAAGCATGACTCCCAGAATATTCAATTATTTCGCCCCAACCTTGCCGGTGGTGATGCCCTCAAGGGCGCCATGGCCGGCAATCCGGCCCCTATAGGTTGTGGGTTATACAACTTCCAGGTACGAACTATGAATCGCCCCCGCCAACTCCCTCACCGTCTCAATAAACTCCGTCAACCGACTATGCAACCCATCCTCCAGAATCTCATCAATCCCCGTATATCTTAGCCGCGCTTCAAACTCCGCCGCCAACCGCTGCGCCGTGCGCCCATAACTGCCCGGCAGGTCCGCAAGGATATGGCTCAACTCCTCGATACACGCATGCAACGAACGCGGTACATCACTGCGTAGCAACAGCAACTCAGACACCGACCGCGCATTCAGCGCATTCGGGTACAGCTCGGTATACGCCTCGAACGACGACAACGCGCGGAGCAGGGCGCTCCACTGGTAGTAACCGCGTGCAGACAGGTCGCTGACTTCTTCGGACTCTTCACCAAACATCTCGTAGCGGGCGTCGAGCAGACGCAAGGTGTTATCTGCACGCTCAACAAACGTGCCCAGGCGTATAAACCGATAGGCGTCATTGCGCATGATGGTGCCCGAGGTCGCGCCGCGGAACAGGTGCGAGCGCTGCTTGACCCAGTCACAGAAGTGGCTGATGCCGTGCCGTGCCAGGCCGCCGGCGGCGATGCTGCGCATTTCCAGCCAGGTGGCGTTGAGGTTTTCCCACATGTCGGCGGTGATGCGCCCGCGCACCGCATGGGCATTGCCCCGGGCGGCGCGCAGGCAGTTGTAGATGCTGGCCGGGTTTTCTTCGTCGAGGGCGAAGAAGTGCAGCATGCGCTCGGCATCCAGGGTTTGGTGGCGCTCAAGGTAACTGTCCAGGGTGCCGCTGCTGAGCAGCGACATGGCCAGTTCGTCGAGGCCATCGCTGCGTCCGGACTGGGGCATCAGCGACAGCGAATAACTGACTTCGAGCATGCGCGCCAGGTTCTCGGCGCGTTCCAGGTAGCGTGACATCCAATACAGATCTGCGGCGGTTCTACTCAACATACTCAGCCCTCCACCACCCAGGTGTCCTTGGTTCCGCCGCCTTGCGACGAGTTGACGATCAACGAGCCCTCACGCAATGCCACCCGCGTCAGGCCGCCGGGCACCAGGCGGGTTTCCTTGCCCGAGAGCACAAAGGGTCGCAGGTCGATATGCCGAGGGGCGATGCCGTTTTCGACAAAGGTGGGGCAGGTGGACAGGCTCAGGGTCGGTTGGGCGATATAGGCATGGGGGCGGGCCTTGATGCGTTGGCGGAAGTCCTCGATCTCGGCGGCGGTGGACGCGGGGCCGACCAGCATGCCGTAGCCGCCGGAGCCTTGGGTTTCCTTGACCACCAATTCGGCCAGGTTGGCCAGCACGTGGGACAGTTCATCCGGCTTGCGACACTGGAAAGTCGGCACGTTTTGCAGGATCGGCTCTTCATCCAGGTAAAACTTGATCATCGCCGGCACATAGGGATAGATCGATTTATCGTCGGCCACGCCGGTGCCGATGGCGTTGGCCAGCACCACATTGCCGGCGCAGTAGGCCGCGACCAGCCCCGGCACGCCGAGCATCGAGTCGGGGTTGAACGCCTGCGGGTCGAGGAATGCATCGTCGATGCGCCGGTAGATCACGTCCACGGCCTTAGGCCCGTCGGTGGTGCGCATGAAGACCTTGAGGTCGTGCACGAACAGGTCGGCACCTTCCACCAGTTCCACGCCCATTTCCCGCGCCAGGAACGCATGTTCAAAGAACGCACTGTTGAAGCGCCCAGGCGTCAGCACCACCACATTGGGGTTGTCCAGGCGGCTGGAACTTTTGAGGGTCTTGAGCAGCAGGTTGGGGTAGTGGTCCACCGGGGCGATGCGTTGCTTGGCGAACACTTCGGGGAACAGGCGCATCATCATCTTGCGGTCTTCGAGCATGTAGCTCACGCCGCTGGGGGTACGCAGGTTGTCTTCAAGCACGTAGTAGGTGCCGTCGCCGTCGCGTACCAGGTCCACCCCGGAAATATGCGAATAAATGTCGCGGTGCAGGTCGAGGCCGACCATCGCCTTTTGATAACCCTCGTTGCCCAGCACCTGGTCCGCCGGAATGATCCCGGCCTTGATGATGCGCTGGTCGTGGTAGATGTCGGCGAGGAACATGTTCAGCGCATTGACGCGCTGGATACAGCCACGTTCGATCACGCTCCATTCACTGGCGGGGATGCTGCGGGGGATGATGTCGAAGGGGATCAGGCGCTCGGTGTCTTGCTCGTCGCCATAGAGGGTGAAGGTGATCCCGGCGCGATGGAACAGCAAATCGGCTTCGCGGCGACGCTGGGCCAGCAGTTCCGGCGGCGTGTTGGCCAGCCAGCGGGAGAAGTCCTGATAGTGCGCACGGCACACGCCGTTTGCGTCATTCATTTCGTCAAAGAAAGATCGAGCCATTCCAGTACCTTGTCAGTGCCGAGGATAGCCTTGGGTGGCACTGCCGCTTTAAAAAACGCATTTTTTTATGAGCCCGTGGCTGATGGTGCCACCGGGCCTGGTCCTTACTTTCTTATGGGGTCGGCTCTGGGTCGGGGGGTAACGAATGTTCCTGTATTCGGGCAGATGAATGGATAAAGCAATGCGTGTGCCGGAATGGGCATACAGCACTGATTTGCCCTTGTGGCGAGCGGGTTCGCGACAAAAACCAGCCTGAGATGACAAGGCTGCTCACCATAAAGGCGCGGATTGCGCACCGCGATGGTGCGCGAACGAACTTGAACTTCGCCCCAGCCCGATTCTTCTAATAGGTCTCAGCCCAGCACGGAGCACGGATGTGCCCAGAATCATTTCACCCGACACCCCGGAAGCGAACCTGACCGACCACAGCGAGCACAACGCCAAGATCTTCGGCTCGCCCAAGGATCGCCTCGACTTCTACCGTCGCGAAATCCAGTACGAAACCTCGATCCTGGCCAACCGCACCGACGCCTACCTCACGGCGCAGTCGTTCCTGGTGATCGCCTTTGTCTCCGGCATGGGCAACCTCAACCCCGAGTGGGGCAAATTGTTTACCCTGGTGGTGCCGACATTCCTTGCGGCGCTGGGGATTCTCAGTTCCCTGAACGCGTGGCCCGGCATCCGCGCTGCCTATGACATCATTGATCACTGGCACTTCAAACAGAGCGAACTGCTACGCAGCGAGCCGGTGATGGGCATGGCCTACGATGAGTCGCCGTTGTTTTCCGAGATGGAGTCGTCACACAAGGGCTACCGCAAATCCTTGCTGTTCTCCATGCGCGCGCCGTGGCTGTTCATGGTGTTCTGGGTGCTGCTTGCCGCCTACGCGTTTTACATCCAGGTCGATAACCCTGGCTCTTAAGCAATTTGAACTTCATGCCTCTGCGCGGGACCTTAGCTTTACGCAGGTTGCGTTTTTCAACAGAGGTGACCCATGAGCACAGACAACGATCCCCAAGTCAGCGACCGTAACGATCCGGCGATTGACGGAGGCGAACCGGCCCCAGGCACGGCGGCCGATGCGCCCAAAGACCCGAAACCTGCCGCTGACCCCAAGGCCAAGGAAAACGACTACAGTCCAGACTTCAAGCCCGAGCGCGAGCCCAAGCCTGAAACCGATGCCGATATCGATACCCAAGGTGGTTAGAGGAAACGGTCATGTCTAAAGAACTGGAAGAAGAACTCAACGATCCGGGCAATGAAGACCCAGGCTCACTGATGGATGATGCGCAAGTGCCGCTCCACGATCCAGACGACGTGGCGGATGTGGGCCATACAGAAAAGCCCGATTGATCCCCCCGTAGCAGCTGCCGAGCCTTGGCGAGGCTGCGTCGGCGGCGCACCTGACACACCGCAAACG
>NZ_JBFMHW010000040.1:0-41264 GCF_040754745.1 Pseudomonas sp. SB113 | reverse complement strand
GCGTTGGGCTGCGAAGCGGCCCCAAAACACAAGCACCGTATTTCTGTCTGAAGGAGCGCGGTGGCACTACCGGGGCCGCTTCGCGCCCCAACGCGGGGCAAGCCCGCTCGCCACAACAAGCCCGTTTGCCACAGAAAGCCCGCTCGCCACAGGGTTTTGTCAGGCTTAGAATGCTCGTCTATTTACTGATCAGGGCCATTTGTCATGCTTCCTGAATGCCAGTTGTTCGGCACCCTGGGTTGCCATCTTTGTGAAATTGCCGAAGCCGAAATCATGCCGCTCGTCGAGCGCGGGTTGCTGGTCGAGTTGGTTGATATCACCGACCCCGAAGACCTGACCGACGCCTACGGCCTAAGGATTCCGGTGCTTCGAAGGGTAGATACCGGAGCTGAACTGGATTGGCCTTTCGACACTGATCAGGTTGTCGCCTTCCTTCGCTGACGTTTAGGCGATGGCGAGTTTCCGAATATTACGTTACTGTATGTTTGTACAGCGATTGAATAGAGGGAACGCCCGTGGTGAATGTTGAACAACTGAAAAGCAGCGTCAATCGCATGTCTGCCGATGTCGTGCGCGACGCGGTGAACGAGCTGCGCCTCGACGGCCTGGTCACGGAAGGCAAGACGCCGTTTAACAAAGTGCATTTCAATACCTGCTTTGCGGAGATCGAGGCGTTGTTCCAGCGCGCCGGGTATCACAAGCAGCTTGATGTGGTGGGCTATCAGGGCCTGTTGTACGCGCTTTACGATCCCGGCCGCTGGGAAGCGGTGGACGTGCTGCGCTGGCTCAAGGAGTTCACCGAGGCGGCGAGTGCTTCGCCGATCCTGCGCGCGGAATTGGTTAAGGCCTGAGATCCACCCTAGGCTCAATCCCGCTTCATGCGGGATAATGCCCGCCTGTTTTTCCAGGCTTCGAGCACTTCATGTCTACATCCGCTTTTTCTGCGTCCCAGCACCAAGCCAGCACCCTGTACCTGCCACCTGGCCCGTGGGCGACGGTGCTGGAGTGCCTGTGCGAGCACTTTGCGGCGATCAGTCGTGAACACTGGCTGGACCGCATCGCCCGGGGGCGGGTGCTGGATGTCAACGGCAGCCCGATCAGCCTGGACCTGGCCTACAAGGAAGGCCTGTGCATCTATTACTTCCGTGAAGTACCCAACGAAAAAGTGATCCCGGTGCAGGAAACTATCCTGTACGCCGACGAGCACTTGGTCGTGGCGGACAAACCGCACTTCCTGCCCGTGACCCCGGCCGGCGAGTACGTCGAGCAAACCCTGCTGCGCCGCCTGATCCGCCGCCTGGACAACCCTGCGCTGGTGCCGCTGCACCGTATCGACCGGCACACCGCCGGGCTGGTGTTGTTCTCGGCAAACCCCGCCAGCCGCTCGGCCTATCAGCAGCTGTTTCCCACGCGCCAGATCGATAAACTCTACGAAGCCATCGCCCCGGCCTTACCTGGGCTGACGTTCCCGTTAGTGCACAAAAGTCGCCTGGTGGATGGCGAACCTTTCTTCCGCATGCAGGAAGGCCCCGGCGCCAGCAACACCGAAACAGCCGTGGACGTGCGGGAAAAGAACGGCGACTTATGGCGTTACGGCCTGTTTCCCGTGACCGGCAAGAAGCACCAGTTGCGTGTGCATATGACCGCGCTGGGGGCGAGTATCTGCAACGATCCGTTCTACCCGGACGTGATCAAGGATGCCGTGGACGATTACGCCAATCCCCTCAAGCTGCTGGCCCAGGGCGTGCGGTTTATCGACCCCGTCACCGGTGAAGAACGCAGCTTCCGCAGCCGGATCACCCTCGACTGGTGACCCCCGGAAACGACAAGGCCCGCGCGAGGCGGGCCTTGTGTGCAAGCGCTAAGACTTACAGGTCTTTAACGGTGCGAACCTGATCTTTGTTGATGCGGGTACGCTTGCCGTCAAGCTGTTCGAATTCGTAGAAACCCGAATCTTCGTTGTATTTCGGGGTGTCGACGGCCTGGATTTCGCGACCGTCATTCAGGGTGATCACTGTCGGCGAGGCGCAACCGGCGAGGGTAGCGAGGCCCAGTGCAAGCATGAGAGCGGCGATGGTCCGGTGAGTCATGGGTGTTGTCTCCGAGAGAATACTTTTTGATTGCTGACCTTGTGACGTGTGAGACGTCGCCAAAGTTCCTTAAGCGAAGCTTCATTCTGACACGTCAAACCTTGGGCGCAACAGCTCTGGTGTATTCAGGTTGGCCAGGCGCGGGTCATCGGTTGGGCATTCCAGGCCCACGCCGCCCAATTGCAGGAGGATCTTTCGGGGGCTGCGTTCACCGGCATGCCAGGCTTGTTCTACCTCGGTTTGCAGGCCGATGGGGATGATGCAGATCAAGGGTTCCCAGAATTCACCGTGGCGCACCATCACCGGCAACAATGGATTGCGTTGTGCGGTTTCACGCAGGTCGGCGAGCAGACGGGCATCGATATGGGGCACATCACACGGCAGGATCAGCAGGTGCTCATGGCGCGCGGCGGCCAGGCCCGCGCGGATACCGGCCAGCGGGCCGGGGAAGTCTGGGCTGTCGTCGCTCACCAACTGGTCGGCATAGGGCGCGTACTGCGCCTGGTTGCGGTTGCACGAGATGATCAGGTCATCGGTCAGTGGCCGCACCAGGCGCTGCAAGTGTGCGATCAAGGGCAGGCCGTGCCAGTCCAGCAGGCCTTTATCCTGGCCGCCCATGCGCTGGCCGCGGCCACCGGCCAACAGCAGGATCGAACAGGGCAGGGGTATTGAATCGGGTGGCATGTGGGTTCCGCGCAGGCAGCTGAACAGGGGCCTGTGATATAACATCGGGCTGTTCCTTCGACAACCGGACCGTGCCATGAAAGCCAAGGCCGATGCGCCCTTCGTACCCCTGAATATCGCTGTATTGACCGTCAGCGACACCCGCACCCTGGACACCGACACCTCGGGCCAGGTCTTCGTCGACCGCCTCACTGCCGCCGGCCACAACCTGGCCGAGCGTGTGCTGCTCAAGGACGACCTCTACAAGATCCGCGCCCAGGTCGCCCACTGGATCGCCGAAGACGTGGTGCAGGTTGTGTTGATCACCGGCGGCACCGGCTTCACCGGCCGCGACAGCACCCCCGAAGCCGTCAGCTGCCTGCTCGACAAACAGGTCGATGGCTTTGGCGAACTGTTCCGCCAGATCTCCGTGGCCGACATCGGCACCTCCACCGTGCAATCCCGCGCCCTGGCCGGCCTGGCCAACGGCACCCTGGTGTGCTGCCTGCCGGGCTCCACCAATGCGGTGCGCACCGGTTGGGATGGGATCCTCGCCGAACAACTGGATAACCGTCATCGCCCGTGCAATTTCGTGCCGCACCTGAAGCTCGCCGAACCCTGTGAATCCCGTGGGTAAGCCCGGCAAGACCGGCGCCCTGATGCCGGTAGAACAAGCCCTGCAGCAGCTGCTGGCGATGGCCGACGCCGCGCCCATCCGCGAGCAGCAACGGCTGCCCCTGGCCGAGTGCGATGGTCTGGTGTTGGCGCAGGACCTGGTCTCCACCCTCGACCTGCCGCCCTGGCCCAACAGCGCCATGGACGGTTACGCCATATGCCTGGCGGATTGGACCGGTGAACCGTTGCCCGTCAGCCAGCGTATCTTTGCCGGCCAGGCGCCGCAGCCGCTGGCCGCCGGCACTTGCGCACGCATCTTCACCGGGGCGCCGGTACCGGAAGGCGCGGACTGCGTGGAAATGCAGGAAAACGCCGTCGTCCACGCCGATGAGCGCGTGAGCTTTACCGCGCCGTTGCGCCCAGACCAGAACATTCGCCCCCAGGGCCAGGAAACCACCGTCGGCGAGTTAGTGCTCGCGGCCGGTACGCGCCTGGGCCCGATCGAGCTCGGCCTGGCGGCATCCCTGGGCCGTGACCGCCTGGACGTGATCCGCCGCCCGCGTGTCGCCGTGTTGTCCACTGGCGATGAACTGATCGAACCCGGTTTGCCGCTCGGTCCGGGCCAGATCTACAACAGCAACCGCCGCGTGTTGTGCAGTTGGCTGAAGCGCATGGGTTGCGAAGTCATAGACGCTGGCATCCTGCCGGATGACCTGGAACAGACCCGTTCCAGACTGGCAGGCTTGAGCGCGGTGGATCTGATTTTGTCCACGGGCGGTGTGTCGGTGGGCGAGGCGGACTTCCTCGGTATCGCCCTGCGCGAAGAGGGTGAACTGGCGTTATGGAAGCTGGCGATCAAGCCGGGCAAACCCCTGACCTTTGGCCATTTCCGTGGCGTGCCGGTGATCGGCCTGCCGGGCAACCCGGCCTCGACCCTGGTGACCTTTGCGCTGTTGGCCCGCCCGTACTTGCTGCGCCGCCAAGGGGTGGCAGACGTGGAGCCGTTGCGTTTCGACGTGCCGGTGGGGTTCACCTGGCCCAAACCGGGCAATCGTCGCGAGTATCTGCGCGGGCGCATCGAGCAGGGCAAGGCGATCATCTACCGCAACCAGAGCTCCGGCGTGCTGCGCAGCGCGGCGTGGGCGGAGGGGTTTGTGGAGGTGTTGGAAGGCACGACGCTGGACATCGGTGATCGAGTCAATTTCATCCCGCTAAGCGAAGTCTTGAATTGACCCCAATCCAAATGTGGGAGGGGGCTTGCCCCCGATGGCGGAGTATCAGTTACCTAACTTGTGTAGCTCAAACCACCGCTTATCGGGGGCAAGCCGCCTCCCACATTTGAACCTGAATATGCCTGTGGCTATTCAGTAGTCGTCGCCACGCTCGGTCACATCCCGCTCCACCGGCCCCGCATCCGGGTCATAGCCCACCGGGAACTTGCCTTTCAAGGTCCAGGCAAACGCGATGATTTCGGCAATCGTGCGGTACAACTCCTCCGGAATACTGTCGCCCAACTCCATGCGCGCCAGCAGTTTCACCAGCTCGGCATTTTCATAGATCGGTACTTCATTTTCCCGCGCCAACTTGAGGATCGCTTCAGCCAGGGCATCGTCGCCCTTGGCGGTCAGGGTCGGCGCTTGCTGGCCGTCGTACTTGAGGGCAATCGCCTGGCGCGGCGGGTTGGCGTTGTTCATGCGATTTCATCCACCCAGCGTTGCTCCAGTCCGGTTTTCGGCCCGCGAGGTGGCGTGCCCAAGTGGCAATCGAGGTCGCCGACGTTGATGCCCGAGTTCACCAGGCGCTCGCGCAAATTGCCCAAATGGCTTTCGATCAAACTCGCGGTAAACGGCCGCGCCGCCCACAGCTGGCTGGACAGCTTGCCCTGATTCAACTGCGCCTGGACCTGCAACGGTCCCAGAGGCTCCATGTCGAAGGCCAGCTCCACGCGCCAGAGCATCTGTTTGGGTTCCTTGGTGTCTTTGCGTTCGGGCTGGTCCTTGTCCGGCGCCGGCTCTTCGCGCTGGAACTTGACCTGCAACGGCACGATGTCCTGCAGGGTGCGCATGGGGATTTCCAGCTGCCAGGTAGTCTGCAGGCGGCCATCGGCGGTGGTGCCGGTCTGTTCCAGGCTCGACAGTTGATGGCTCTGCAGGCGCGAGATCGCCCCAGCGGCCAGGCGCAACAGGTTTTCGAGGTCGCCTTCGCCCTCCAGTTTCGCCATGAGCCGCTCCGGCAGCGGGAAGCTGACCGGCGTCTGCCGCGCACCAACCTGACCGAGAGTGCCCAACGGGCTGCGCACGAAGTTGGGCATTACCTGGGCCAAGGTATTGGCGGCAAGGATGGCATTCAGGTTGGTGTTGGCGGGCAAGGCAGGCAGTAGGTCGGCGACCAGCCGCAGAAGGGCGCCTTTCATATCCAGTGGCGGCACTTGCGGGTTTTGCCCGGCAAGTAACTTGGCTTCAAGGAACGCCCCACTGTTCTGGATTACCTGGGCCAACACCTTGGGATTACTCACCTGTGCCAGGTCGGGCAAGGCGGCCAGCAAGCGGTCGGCAGCGGCACGCAGGTCTGCGGACGTGCTGTCGCTGCGCGGCAGATTTTGCAACGCGGTGAAGACCGCATCCAGCGAGCCCTGACGACTTTGCTGGGTCGACAGCTGCTGGGTGACGGCCAATTGATCCTTGAGGCCGCTCAACGGCACGAAGTTCAAGGTTTGCGCGTTCTGCACCACGGCGCTGAGCAAGCTGCCCACGCGCAATGGTTGTGGGCTTTCCACCATCAGGGTCGTACTGGCCAAGGCGCTGTTGAGCACAGTCACCAATGAACGGTAGATCGCCGGCTGCGCAGCGCCTTGGGGCAGGGCCTGGGTGGTCAGCACCTTGGCTTGCAGCAGGGTGCCTTCCGGGATTTTGGACGTGTCGATACGAGTGAGGGCCGCAACGTTTGCGCTCAACGCTTGTTGCAGGCTCAGGGTCAGGTTTCCGGCCGGTGTCTGGCTGACCGCCACATTGCTGCCCAGCGGCAAGGGTTGGGCGCTGCTGGCCTGCACCAGGGTCTGACGGCCACCTTCCAGGGTCAGCTTGAGCAACAACTGAAAGGCTTCACCGCCCTGCTTGAGGGCAATGACTTCCGCATTCGCGGTTTTTCCTGCGCCGATCAAGCCGATCTGCGGCTCCAGCAGTTTCAGCAATTCTCCAGCCGCAGGCTGCGGGGCAGGGCCGGCCGCCGGGGTGGGAGGAAGCGTAGGAAGGTTGATCTCGCCGGTCATCGTGCGCGTCGTCTCTGGGGAAATAGCCCTCTTTAGCGTAGGGCATCGCATGTATAATGCCGCCCGTCTGCAAAGAGAGCGCTAAAAACCTCACAACTATTTGATCCAGCTCTCTAAAATCGATCGCCAAAGCCGTTATTGTGCTTCTTTCTATAACGGCCGCTGCACCGCCGACTTGAACCGTAAAGGCCCAAAACTAGTGTGGACTGGTCCTGCGCTGTATTGAGGTCATGGTGCCCGCTGAGCAAAATCTCAATTTTTCAGTGTCTGATTTCATGTCGTAAACCTCATGCGGCAATCGTTAGATTACACCCATCAGTTCTCCCCGATGTTTGCTCATCCCTTCCCCAAAGTTTTTAGATTATAACGAGACAGTCATGTGTCCGCACGATAGTGATCTTTCGCTCATATTTGTGGCTTATCTCCCGCCCCAAAAACGGCTGACTTGAATTTCGATTTTATCTGAGATTAGGTTTGAGATAAGGACTACATCTCAGCGGGAATTTACCTACATCAATCACCATTGACGATTCATCTGAAGTAGCTAATATCTGTCATGTAACTTTAAGTATTTAGCTGGATGCAACGTTCTCGGAACAGAATGTCTACTTTCGGGGGGCAGTCTTTGTCTTCCTTAGTTTGTGGCTCGGCTATATTTCGAT
Source organism: Pseudomonas sp. SB113 (assembly GCF_040754745.1). Classification (NCBI taxonomy): domain Bacteria; kingdom Pseudomonadati; phylum Pseudomonadota; class Gammaproteobacteria; order Pseudomonadales; family Pseudomonadaceae; genus Pseudomonas; species Pseudomonas sp. SB113. The sequence goes on along the minus strand of NZ_JBFMHW010000040.1, from coordinate 33,966 downwards.
ACTAATAATAAAGGAATGTGCTTTATGTATCTTATAAAGGTTAAAGAAATTGCTGCGAATATTTTGTTTCTCGAGTCATTGGACGATATTGAGAGTGATGTTCCATTCGGCGATATAGGGTTTTCCTCTATAGATTTTATTGATTTCTGCTATGAGATTAAATCTCAAATAAGCTCTGACATTGAGCCGCATGATATATGGCCGTTTGCTCGACTTCTAGTAGATCCGGTTTTATTGCGATGGTCGGTGGACTGAAGGAGGAAGAAGCGCTGTTAATGAAATCCTAGGTGTGAGTAGTGGAGTAGAAATTGATCCAAAGTCACTAGATAAATATTGGACACCCGATTTTTGCGCGCGGCGGATCGAGAGTTTTTTAAATGTCTAATTTATATATAACTGGGTATGGTATAACTCAAGCAGCGTTAAAAAACGACTCTCTTGCTCATGATTTATCTGAGTGTGCCAGTGAGTCGTCATCAGTTAAACTAGATGAGGCTATGTTGTTTCCAGAGATTGCGGCACTAATGGCTCGAGAGGATCGAGCAATGCTGACTTCGCAATCTATCCATTGTCTGAATGTAGGCTTCTCTGCAATGAAGATGGCCGAGGGGGATGTGAAGTTTACTCCTGCTGAAAAGGAGGCAATGTGCGTTTACTCTACTTTCGAAACTATAAGAGATTTTCATGACGTTGTATGGGCGTTCAAAACATCCAATGTACAGTACACTGAAAAGCAGTTACTCCTAAGTCATTTGGGATGTATGTCAAGTATCGTGCATCCTTTACGGTTGTTTCGGAAACTGCCAACAAACAGCCTATATCATTTATCGAAGATTTTTGAACTTCGCGGCGGTGGTTATCCGTTACGTAAGATGTCGCTAGGCGGGCTGTCTTTACTTGAGGAGGCATTCTATAACCTGTCATGCAGCGATTCCCGTGGTGCTTTAATTTGCGCCTACGGAGACATGTCGAAGCCGGATAATGCTGAAGTTTTTCGCAAAATGGGCTTGCTTGACCCCCTAGACTCTAGCCGTTCGAGTGTCCGTGGGGCCGAAGGTGCCGTATCGTTGGTCGTAGAAACCGCGGAAAGAGTTTTCCTGAAAGAGATCAGGCCGCTCGCGCAAGTCTTACTGGCATTCAGTCGCTACTCCACAAGCATGTTTTCCACAGCACAAGACTGGATTGAGGCTTATAAGCATTTAGACGATTGGGTTCGTGAAAGCAATCCAGTAGTTGTTTTATATGACAACGGGGCTCCAGGTATTGGAGACGCTGAAGTGCGGGCACTAGAGAGTTGTTTTGAAAGTTTTGAAGTGCGCCGATACAAACCGTTGTCAAAATACGCAGTAGCTACAAGCGGTTTGGTTGATCTGGTGTGCGCACTGGCTGACTCATCAATCGAGCCCAGCAGGGTTATTATTATCCACGGAGAAGGAGCCGGGGTAGGTCTTAGCCTTATAGTTTTACGTAAATTGGAAGCGCCGTTACCCCAATCAGCAGGAGCGCTGACATGAGCAATCAAAAAGTCGTCATCAGTGGGTTTGGATGCTGTACTCCTTTGGGCGATAACTACACGGCTATTGAAGAGGCACTTCGCGAAGGTCATTCAGGTATAAGAAAAATAAATAAATACTGCACCGATACATTTAAAAGTCATTTTGCTGGTATCCCTGCAATAGGCAATTTTCTAATGGCGAGTGAACGGCAGCGGTTCAGCCATGAAGAGTTTTATACCGCTACCGCCATGGAGAATCTGCTTGCTTCAGTTAATTTTGAGCCCGCTGTCATCGGGGAGCACCGCATTGGCTGCTTTCTAGGAGTTGATGAACCAGTGGTGGATATTCAACAAACAGTTAATTTGGCATATGATTTAACCAAGATTAATGGACGGTTTTCAAATCTTGACACCGCCTTGGAAAAGCACTTTCGAGTACAAGACTTTATTCGTTACGATCCCACCAATGCGCTGCGGACTATCCACTCGTTCATTGCGTTTAAAGGTCCTGCCTCGGTAAATCTCGGATTATGCTCTGCATCGTTGCAAGCTATCGGTACTGGTTTACAAGCCATCAGACAAGGCCGTGTCGATGTTGCAATCGTCGGTGGTATCTCCGCAAAAATTACGCCCGAACATTATATAGGTTTAGAGTCAGTTGACATCATCGCCACAGATGATCGACTGGATCCAACAGCTCTTTCACGGCCGTTTGAGATGAGGCGCTCCGGATATGTGCCAGCTGAAGGTGCAGTTCTGTTTTTACTTGAATCCTTAGAGTCTTGTTTGCAAGGTGGGCGAGAGCCGCTATTGGAGTTGGTGGGTTATGGTACCAGTACCAATGCGAGTCATATTGTTAAGCCTGCTTTAGATTCTAGAGAAATGAAACTATCAATGACGCGAGCATTGGCGAACGCGGGGCTTTGTGCACGTAATATAAGCATGGTAAATGCCCATGGAACGTCGACTATATTAAATGATGTACATGAATCTGCTGCTATATGCGCAGTACTAGGTGAGCAGGTGCCGGTGACCGCCAATAAGTCTTTACATGGCCACATGATTGCGGCCGCTGGGGCCATGGAGACACTTAATACTTTGATAAGTCTACGTTCGGGTTTCATCCCCGGTACGATCAATCTTGAGTCTAAAGATAGAAGTTGTCGAGCTAATATACTGCCTTTTACCGCATCGCACAAAATGGATTATTGCATGAAAAACTCTTTTGGTATGGGTGGTCTCGCAGCTTCGATGATTTTCAAAAGAATTTAAGAGTATATCTAGTAATGAATATAAAAAATAAAACGTCATTCGATATGAAGAAGTTCAATGAGATGGTAGGTGTATACGCCGATCAGTCTTATCCGATGGAGATGCCTGAGGTAACGAGTTATGAAGATTTTGCACTAAAATATCCGCCTGTTGACAAGCAGGGGCTTATGGCGGTTAGCGATAAACTCATATTAGCTGATAAGCTAAAAAACTGTTATGTCATCTCTACATCCGGCACTACATCACGACCTTTAGTACTAGCGAGTCGTATTTTTCGAGATATTACGGAAAATAGCTATCCCTATCAGATTCGCGGTTTTATGGCCGAACACGTATTCTGTGAAAACGATACAGTAGTGAACCTTCTCACTGCAGGGTGCTTGGGTTATAACTACGAGGGTATGTGTCGGTTGCTTGAGCCGATCGGCTCTACGGTGTTGCCTGTAGGGCGCCCGGATATCATGAACAACATGCCATATTTATTGGAAACTATGGCCCGTTTCAATACCAACGTACTGGTCGGTTCTCCAACTGGTATTATTCAAATTGCCCAAGCTGCGGAAAATTTGAATATTGATTTATTGATTACGAAAATCGTATTTGTCGGTGAAGCCTTTCACCCCAGCAAACGAGACTTTATTCAAAGATTATGGCCCCGTGCTGAGTTCTATAGTCTTTATGGTGCGACTGAATTTGGGTTTGCAGCAGTAAATACTCCATCCATGACGGCACACCACCATTTGGTTATTTCAAGTTGGTTTTTTATTGAGTAGGCTAGTTGCGGTGAACTGCTGGTTACCGATTTCAAGTCTCCAGTAGTACCTATTATTCGTTACCGTATTGGGGATATTGGCGAAATTGTCCAAGCAGACGGTGATAAGTTTTACTTGAAAGTTGGTTCGAGAACAGCTGAAGAGTTTAGCTTGGGTGGCCACCGGATCAGTTTGGAATTGGTAGAGCGCGCGTTGATTGCTTCTGGGGTGTCAACAGAAATTTACCAAGTAAAACTATCGATTGTCGAGGGCGGAAAAGATTGTTTAACTGTTATTTTAGATATAGAAGACTCTAAAATTAGCACAGTATTAACTATGCATTTAGAAAAATGCCTGTTGAGTATTTCGAGGTTGAGGGAGGCTGTAAATCGTGGGGTCTCGGTGATTGGGTGGCGAGGGCGTGAACAATTTATATATAGCCCTCGAGGTAAACTTAATCGTTTATTAGATATTCGTAATAAAGTGCCCGGAGTGCAAGGGCTTTAAGTCGATAAGATCTATGGTTTAGACAATAGGAGGCATAATGCTTGATATATTGCGTGGTACGCCATTATGGGTGTATGCGGTTTTTTTTGTGGTAACTTATTATGGTCTTATAGCTTGCTTCAAAAACTACCAGTCAAAGAAGTCTCTTCAAATAACGCCGGTAGTATTTGTAGTTTTTTCTTTGGTCTCTATAGCACCCTCTCACGGTGTTGTTGTTCAATTATTGGTTTACGCGTTGGGTTTGTTTGTTGGGTCGTTTCTAGCCTTACGGTTTTATTCGTATAGCAATATTGAGCGAGAAGGAGGACGCTTGATCATCGCAGGTTCGATAAAGGTGCTTACTGTTTATTGGTGCTTTTTTGCATGGCGATATTATATCGGATATCAAGCAGCTATGTATCCCGAACTAGCCAATGAAATTTCTGTCAAGTTTTTATCTTCTTTGGGGGGCGGACTCATCAATGGCTTGATTGTCGGTCGGTGCCTGAGGTTGTTAAGTCTATTTAAGGCTGATAGCGATGACACGGTAGTCCCGAAATGAAGGAGATACATTCCTTGGCCGGATCGGAGCTTTCAACCTCAAAATCATACTTGGAACTGTGCCCTCCGGTGTATGAGGCCGCCGGATGCTGGACTAGTCATATTAGTGAATATTGTTTCGATGGTTATACTGGTTTTTATAGCCCTGTGGTATTGCTCACGGAACTACTCAGTCAGTTTGCGGTTCGTTGCGCTCGTAACTCTACCACGTGGAGCGTTTTGCATATCCATCATGTTCCCGCATTGATTACAGGCTTGCGTGTGCTCAATCCAATGGATATTTCTGACTTAGTAGGTCAGGTCAGTATTGACAATAACGTAGCTCGAGTCGTAGTGGTTGGAAAGATGCGCTCAGGCACTAAAGATTGCTGTTTGGCGACGATTACAGTGCTGGAATTAAGGACTTCAACATTATGATTAGACTTTTAATTCCTTGGCTGGCGTTCCCCTATGTCATTGATTGGCTAGATGGCGATTTTGCAAAATCCGCTTTATTAACGGCTGCATTAATAGCAGTTATGTGTTTTAAAAACCTTACGCGGGGCTTTGTGGTAGAGAGTACCGTGGTGGCCGCTTTGGTGGGTATGGTAGTTTTGTCCCGATATTACCCACAATACTCAGGCGTCGAAACCACCAAGATTTTTTTATACGGTTTATTGAGCGTTGCGGGGTGGGCAGGAGTGCTGTTAGGGCGCCCGTTTACATTGCAGTATAGTCGTTCCGAAGTTGCGGATGGATATCATCGATCAGACAGGTTTCTTAAAATAAATAATACTATATCGAAAATATGGTGTGTGTCATTTTCGATAAATTTGGTTTTCACGATTTTAAGTATAAGTTTTGAGTTTTATTGGCCTGTTTTTTTACTTGGCTCTTATTTTAGTATTTTGATAGCTTCCGTGGTGACGGAGGTTTTTCCTGAGGCTTATTTAAATAAATGCGAGGCCACTCATGAGTGAGTTTGAGATTTTTCGAGTGGATCATTTTATGGTGAGTGACAGTCGATTTGAGGTTTTTTTTACGATCAATACTAACGCTGTGATTTTTACTGATCACTTTCCAAATTTTCCAATTGTACCAGGGGCTTGTATTGTGGGGTTCGTCATTGCATGTATTGAAGAAATGGACAAACCCATGCTCGGTTTATTTTCACTTCAACGTGTCGCTTTTCTCGAGCCGATTACTCCAGGCCTTGAACTGCATCTTGTTATCGATAAAAAAATTGGGAGTGGAGGATACGAAGTTGATAGGTACAATTTTAAAATTTGCCAAGCAGCAATAAATTTTTGTCGTGGAGCTATAAACTTTGGAGTCGATAGCCAGTGAGCAAAATTGCGCTAGTAACGGGCGGAACTAGAGGTATCGGTAGATGTATTGCGGAGAAATTTGTCGAGGCCGGTTATAGAGTGTTTGTCACCTTTCTCCGTGATGAACAAGCCGCTGCCACGCTTATGGCGCGATATTCCACACTAATTGCTTTACAGGTAGATGGGCGAGCAACGGATCAAATACATGCATTGCGGGAACGGATCTGTGCTGATGGGATACCATCGGTTCTTGTCAATAACGCAGGAATCACTGGGGATGCTATTTTTTTAAACGGTAATGTTAATGTTTTTCATGAGGTTATGGCTACGAATTTTGTAAGTACTTTGAACTATTGCGATACGTTTGCTCCCCTGATGGCGAGTGCTCGCTTCGGTAATATAGTCAATATTAGTTCTATAGCTGCTACTAAGATAAAACTAGGAAACACGGCGTATGGGTGCGCCAAGGCGGCAATCGAACGACTTACGCTTGGACTCGCCTTGGAACTGGCCCGCTTTGACGTAAATGTAAATGGAGTATCCCCCGGGTTCGTGGATACAGAAATGTATAAATTATTCGCAAAGGGAGTAGAGCGGGAGATCTTAAGGTCCATTCCGGCTAGAAGAATAATGCAGCCGGACGAGGTTGCTAATATGGTTTTTTTGTTAGCTTCACGTCAGTTCTCTACGACTGGAACTATTCTAAAGGTTGGGAATGGTGAAAATATAGGATAGAACCAGGCGACGTAGGTATTTTGTTTGCGTTCTATACGTTTAGCTGATTGTTAGCTGGCTTTTTCGGAGTTTGCAGGTGGGTGCCAGAATGGATTCAATACGAGTGACGGATGAGGGCGACCCAATAAGGCCCTTATGGCTTGTTCATTATTTCGAAATGATAAAATTAGTGATGCCGAAAGGTCATAACTCAAAAATATTGGCGGACATACACATTGCGCATGTCAATGCTATTGCGTACGACATGTTGGACGTCTTCCTCGGGGTCACACCCGCATTTGCTATGGATGACATACGTAGGAAACTATTTTCTGGGCGGCGCGGGGGGGGCTGTAGTCAATTGAATGGCTTGCTAGCTGCTGTTTTGGAGTCTCTTGGATTCCATGTGCGGCGAGTACTCTCCTCTGTCGTTCGTGAGGACAATACATCGAGATTTTTTACGCACATGGTGTTGTTGGTAAGTGCCGATAATGAGGAGTGGGTGTGTGACGCGGGGTTCGGTTATCGAGGATTTTTGTATCCTTTGCGCCTTCAGCATAATGCGTATGCTATACAAGGAATTCATGAGTACCGTGTGCAAAAGAAACAGGGTATGACTTGGTGCATTCAATACAAACACAGTGCCCTATGGGCCGATATGTATGTATTTAAGGAGAAATTTTATGAGCAAGAAGAGTTTGTGGTAGCGCAATTTTTCAACAGCTACTTCCCGTTGTCTCCATTTAAGGCGAATCTGATTTGTGCAAAGCCATCTCTCGAAGGCGGTAGCTATTTGCTCAATAAGGTTTTGGTGTCAATTAAGGGCGGCGTACGTGCTCAACTAGTTATAGGCTCTGTTGAAGAGCTTGTTGGTGTGTTGAGTGAGCATTTTTTAATTAAAGTTGATTCGGCAGACTTCGTTTCTCTGCCGGTGGGTATATTTGATGTTGTGAAGTGAATAGGGAGCGTAAAAATGCCTTCATGCTTGATTGTGAATCCCGTATCAAATGCAAATATATTGGTGCGTTATTTGAAAGGTAAGGGGGTTGATTGCTATGCGATCATTGAACTTGAAAAAGTGGCGCAGATTCCGGTGCTTAGCTCGAAAAAAAAAGGTGAGTTCCAGGCCGATTTATATAAAGGGATCTTCACTTGCGAAGAGCAATTACCGTCAATTCATAGTGGTTTGTTTGACGCTGTTTTACCAGGAAGTGAGAACGGTGTGTTTTTAGCCGAAAAGCTAGCTGCAAAATACTCACTCGTTGGGAATAATCCGGCGACTTCATTCCTGCGTCGACATAAAGACGAGATGCAGCATTCTCTGGCCAATTCAGGTCTGGCGTTTATACCTACCACCGTAGTGAAAAGCAAGAGAGATGCGATGTTGGCCCTTGAGCAGTGGGATCACTATCCCTGCATTTTTAAGCCGCAATCTTCCGCCGGGGGCGAAGGTGTGCGACGTTGCAATAATCTTAACGAGCTAAAATACGCAATAAATAATGCTTCTTGGGGTAAGTTTTCCGCAACTTGGACAACTAATGATAATTTTCTGATACAGCCTATGATCCCCGGCAGCGAGTACGTTGTGGATTTGGTGGCTTATGCTGGCACTTACTTCATATCGGCTGTTTGTCGGTATGTTCGAGGTGATGAGTTGAATATCGAGCATTGCGATTTCGTTAAAAAATTCACTTTTATGCTACCTCTCGACTCTCCAGTCAGTGTCGTACTAGCCGATTATGCAAAGCGTGCCGCAGAAGCACTAGATATTACCTATGGCGCTGTACACATGGAGTTGGTGATGGGGAAGGATGGGCCAGTAATGATTGAGGCTGCTGCCCGCATCCACGGAACAATTACTCCGAAATTATTCATAGACAGTTATACCCCATCGTTGTTGGGTCAATTATATGATGTCTATTTCGGTGTCCCGGAAGAACTAAAAGATGCAGTGCTTGTTACTCCTGCAGTTGTTTCTGATGTTATTTGTATGACGAGTGGCGTTTATGCAAGTAGCGAGGCTCAGATTAACAAGGAGTTGAATACTTTAAAGTCGCTCAGAGGCTACTCCTGCCTGATTGATCAAGGTGACGAGTATGTTGTTACGCGCGATCTCTTTTCGTCGCCGATGAATGCGTGTTTCTGCGACTTGGATACTGATCAGTTGTGGGCTGATGTATCTGCTTTCGATAGGGCCGCTGAGCGATTAATGGGCGGTGTGGGATTCAGCGCTGGAAATTGGCTTTCCATTCGTAGCATTTATGAAGCGTACCTGAAGCCTATTTGACGACGCTGGCGCGGATTTTCGCATGGTCGCGATGTCAGTCTAACGCGCTAAATTTACCCCAAGTGTATGAAGAAGACACTCTCCGGACGATTGTTCTTTCTGGCTCCACGCGAGAAATATTTTCGTTGTGCGTGCGACTTTTGTTTTACCGGTGGCTGTCGCCAAACTGCATCCTCGTCGAAAATTTCACCAGTTCGATGTCGCACGCGTCGTCTCTGGTGAAATAGCCCTCTTTAGCGTAGGGCATCGCATGTATAATGCCGCCCGTCTGCAAAGAGAGCGGTAAAAACCTCACAACTATTTGATCCAGCTCTCTAAAATCGGTCGCCAAAGCCGTTATTGTGCTTCTTTCTATAACGGCCGCTGCACCGCCGACTTGAACCGTAAAGGCCCGCGATCTCTTGACCAGCCCTCTTCTTGAAGCCGTAGCGCTCTCCTGTGAACGCGACCTGCGTCTGCTGTTCGAGCATCTCGACCTGTGTGTGGCGGGCGGCGACATGGTGCAGATCAGCGGTCCCAACGGTAGCGGCAAGACCAGCCTGCTGCGTCTGCTGGCCGGCCTGATGCAGCCCACGGCGGGTGAAGTTCGGCTGAACGGCAAGCCGCTCAACGAACAACGCACCGAACTGGCGCGCAACCTGATCTGGATCGGCCACGCCGCCGGAATCAAGGACGTGCTCACCGCCGAAGAAAACCTCAGCTGGCTCAGCGCCCTGCACCATCCCGCGAGCCGCGAAGCCATCTGGCAGGCCCTGGCCGCCGTGGGCCTCAAGGGTTTCGAAGACGTTCCCTGTCACACCCTGTCCGCCGGCCAGCAGCGCCGCGTGGCCCTGGCGCGCCTTTACCTGCCGGGCCCGCCGCTGTGGATCCTCGACGAACCCTTCACCGCCCTCGACAAACAAGGCGTCACCCAATTGGAAGAACACCTGGCGCGACATTGCGAGCAGGGCGGCCAGGTGGTGCTCACCACCCACCACACCCTGGCGCGCATGCCTGTCGGTTACCGCGACCTCGACCTGGGTCGGTGGTCGGTATGAGTGTGTTTGCCCTGTTGGTCGCCCGCGAAGCGCGGTTGCTGTGCCGTCGTCCGGCCGAATTGGCCAATCCGCTGGTGTTCTTTGCCATCGTGATCGCGTTGTTCCCGTTGGCGGTCGGCCCCGAGACTAAACTGTTGCAAACCTTGTCGCCGGGACTGGTGTGGGTCGCGGCCCTTTTGTCCGTCCTGCTCTCGCTGGACGGGCTGTTTCGCAGTGATTTCGAAGACGGTTCCCTCGAACAGTGGGTCCTTTCGTCGCACCCCCTGCCACTTCTGGTACTGGCCAAGGTACTGGCACACTGGGCTTTTTCCGGCTTGGCGCTAGTCTTGCTCTCGCCACTGTTGGCAATGATGTTGGGATTGCCCAGCGAGTGCCTGCCGATCCTGCTGCTGAGCCTGCTGCTCGGCACTCCGGTACTCAGCCTGTTGGGGGCAGTGGGTGCCGCGTTGACCGTCGGTTTGAAGCGGGGTGGCCTGTTGCTGGCCCTGTTGATTCTGCCTTTGTACATCCCGGTACTGATCCTGGGCAGCGGCGCGTTGCAAGCCGCGCTCATGGGCATGCCGGCGACCGGTTACCTCCTGTGGCTTGGCAGCCTGACCGCCTTGGCGGTAACCCTGACACCCTTTGCTATAGCCGCCGGCCTGAAGATCAGCGTCGGTGAATAATGAGGTCTGACCAAGCGGCACTGTCAGCTCTTCAACATAAGAAAGACCCTACGCTTCTCGCCATGACGAGAAGCAACCGTGAGAAACAGCAATGAACTGGACCTGGTTTCACAAGCTCGGCTCGCCCAAATGGTTCTACGGCATCAGTGGCAAACTGCTGCCTTGGTTCAGCATCGCCGCCGTGTTGCTGATCGGCATCGGCCTGGTCTGGGGCCTGGCCTTCGCGCCGCCGGACTACCAACAAGGCAACAGCTTTCGCATCATCTACATCCACGTGCCCGCCGCGATGCTGGCCCAGTCCTGCTACGTGATGCTGGCGGTGTGCGGCGTCGTCGGCCTGGTGTGGAAGATGAAACTCGCGGACGTCGCCCTGCAATGCGCCGCGCCCATCGGTGCGTGGATGACCGCCGTGGCGCTGGTCACCGGCGCGATCTGGGGCAAACCCACCTGGGGTTCGTGGTGGGTGTGGGATGCGCGACTAACGTCCATGTTGATCCTGCTGTTCCTGTACTTCGGTCTGATTGCGCTGGGCAATGCGATCAGCAATCGTGACAGCGCCGCCAAGGCCTGTGCGGTGCTGGCGATTGTCGGCGTGATCAACATCCCGATCATCAAATACTCGGTGGAGTGGTGGAACACCCTGCACCAGGGCGCCACCTTCACCCTCACCGAAAAACCGGCGATGCCCGTGGAAATGTGGGCGCCGTTGCTGCTGATGGTGCTGGGGTTCTACTGCTTCTTCGGTGCCGTGCTGCTGATGCGCATGCGCCTCGAAGTGCTCAAGCGTGAAGCCCGCACCAGCTGGGTCAAGGCCGAAGTGCAAACCTGCCTGGGAGCGCGTGGATGAGTTTTGCTTCTTTCAGTGATTTTCTCGCCATGGGCCACCACGGCCTGTATGTCTGGACGGCCTATGGCATCTGCCTGGCCGTGCTGGCCCTCAACGTCGCCGCGCCGATCCTGGCCCGCAAGCGTTACCTGCAACAAGAGGCGCGTCGTCTGCGCCGGGAGACCGAAAAGTGAATCCGCTGCGTAGAAAGCGTCTGTTGATCATCCTTGCCATTCTGGCCGGCGTCAGTATTGCCGTGGGCCTGGCGATGAGCGCCCTGCGGGAGAACATCAACCTGTTCTACACCCCGACCCAGATCGCCAACGGCGAAGCGCCGCTGGATACACGCATCCGCGCCGGCGGCATGGTGGAGAAGGGTTCGCTGAAGCGTTCCGGCGATTCCCTCGACGTCACCTTCGTGGTCACCGATTTCAACAAGGCCGTGACCATCACTTATCGCGGCATCCTCCCGGACCTGTTCCGCGAAGGCCAGGGCATCGTCGCCCTGGGCAAGCTCAACGCTGATGGCGTAGTGGTGGCCGATGAAGTGCTGGCCAAGCACGATGAGAAATACATGCCGCCTGAGGTGACCAAAGCCCTCAAGGACAGCGGCCAGTCCGCACCAATCCCAGCGAAGGAGGGCTAAGTCATGACTTCCGCACTGTTTATTCCGGAGTTGGGCCAATTGGCGATGATCCTCGCCCTGTGCTTTGCCATCGTCCAGGCCGTGGTGCCGTTGCTCGGCGCCTGGCGGGGTGACCGCCTGTGGATGAGCCTGGCGCAGCCGGCCGCCTGGGGCCAGTGTGCGTTCCTGGTGTTCGCGTTTGGCTGCCTGACCTACGCCTTTATGACTGACGACTTTTCCGTCGCCTATGTGGCCAATAACTCCAACAGCGCCTTGCCGTGGTACTACAAGTTCAGCGCGGTATGGGGCGCCCACGAAGGTTCGTTGCTGTTGTGGGCATTGATCCTCGGCGGCTGGACCTTTGCGGTGTCGGTGTTCTCGCGCCAGTTGCCGCAAGTCATGCTCGCGCGGGTGCTGGCGGTGATGGGCATGATCAGCATCGGCTTCCTGCTGTTCCTGATCATGACCTCCAACCCGTTCACCCGCATCCTGCCGCAGATCCCTGCGAACGGTCATGACCTCAACCCGCTGTTGCAAGACATTGGCCTGATCGTGCACCCGCCGATGCTCTACATGGGGTACGTCGGTTTCTCCGTGGCCTTCGCCTTCGCCATCGCCGCCTTGCTCGGCGGGCGTCTCGATGCGGCCTGGGCGCGCTGGTCGCGGCCGTGGACCATCGTCGCCTGGGCCTTCCTCGGCATCGGCATCACCCTAGGGTCGTGGTGGGCCTACTACGAACTCGGCTGGGGCGGCTGGTGGTTCTGGGACCCGGTGGAAAACGCCTCGTTCATGCCATGGCTGGTGGGGACCGCACTGATTCACTCGTTGGCCGTCACCGAAAAACGCGGTGTGTTCAAGAGCTGGACCGTGTTGCTGGCCATCGCAGCATTTTCCCTCAGCCTGCTCGGTACCTTCCTCGTGCGTTCGGGCGTGTTGACCTCGGTGCATGCCTTCGCCTCCGACCCGGAGCGCGGCGTGTTCATCCTGATCTTCCTGCTGTTTGTGGTCGGCGGCTCCCTCACCCTGTTCGCCCTGCGCGCGCCGGTGGTCAAGAGCCAGGTCGGCTTCAACCTGTGGTCGCGGGAGACCCTGTTGCTGGGCAATAACCTGGTGCTGGTGGTGGCCGCGTCGATGATCCTGCTCGGCACCTTGTACCCCTTGGTGCTGGATGCCCTGAGCGGCGCCAAGCTGTCCGTCGGCCCACCGTACTTCAACGCGTTGTTTATTCCGTTGATGGGCCTGTTGATGGTGGTGATGGCGGTCGGCATGCTGGTGCGCTGGAAGGACACCCCGGTCAAATGGCTGGCAGGCATGTTGATGCCGGTGCTGCTCGGCAGCGTGGCCCTGGCCGTGGTCGCCGGGATTGCCTATGGCGACTTCAACTGGGCGGTGCTCGCCACCTTCCTGCTCGCCGCCTGGGTGTTGCTGGCCGGTGTGCGTGACATCTTCGACAAGACCCGTCACAAAGGCCTGGTCAGAGGCCTGCCGACCCTGACCCGCAGCTACTGGGGCATGCAGATTGCCCACATCGGCATCGCCGTGTGCGCCCTCGGCGTGGTGCTGTCCAGCCAGAACAGTGCCGAGCGCGACCTGCGCCTGGCGCCGGGTGAGTCCATGGACCTGGCCGGTTACCAGTTCATCTTCGAAGGCGCCAAGCACTTCGAAGGGCCGAACTTCACGTCAGACAAAGGCACCGTGCGCGTAGTCCGCAACGGCAAGGAAATCGCCGTGCTGCACCCGGAAAAACGCCTTTACACCGTACAAAGCTCGATGATGACCGAAGCCGGCATCGACGCCGGTTTCACCCGTGACCTCTACGTGGCCCTGGGTGAACCCCTGGGCGAGGGCGCCTGGGCCGTGCGGGTGCATGTGAAACCGTTCGTGCGCTGGATCTGGTTCGGTGGTTTGCTCACCGGCTTTGGTGGTTTGCTCGCGGCGCTGGATCGCAGGTATCGGGTCAAGGTCAAGAGCCGGGTGCGTGAAGCGCTGGGCATGCAAGGAGCGGCGGTATGAAGCGTTGGTTGATGGTGTTGCCGCTGGCATTGTTCCTGGTGGTCGCGGTGTTTCTGTATCGCGGCTTGTACCTGGACCCGGCCGAGCTGCCCTCGGCGATGATCGGCAAGCCGTTCCCCGCGTTCAGCCTGCCGACCGTGCAGGGTGACAAGACCCTGACCCAGGCCGACCTGCTCGGCAAACCGGCGCTGGTCAACGTGTGGGGCACCTGGTGCATCTCCTGCCGCGTCGAGCACCCGGTGCTGAACAAGCTGGCCGAGAAGGGCGTGGTGATCTACGGCATCAACTACAAGGATGACAACGCGGCGGCCCTGAAGTGGCTGGCGGAGTTTCACAACCCGTACCAGCTGGATATTCGTGATGAAGACGGCAACCTCGGTTTGAACCTCGGCGTGTACGGCGCCCCGGAAACCTTCTTTATCGACGCCAAGGGCGTGATCCGCGACAAATACGTCGGCGTGATCGACGAAGTGGTGTGGCGCGAGCAACTGGCCGCCAAGTACCAGGCGCTGGTCGACGAGGCCAAGCCATGAAGCGCCTGTTAGCCGCTGCCGTGCTGGCGCTGGGCTTGGCCGGGATGGCCCACGCGGCCATCGACACTTACGAATTCGCCAAGGACGGTGACCGCGAGCGTTTCCGCGAATTGACCAAGGAACTGCGTTGCCCCAAGTGCCAGAACCAGGACATCGCCGACTCCAACGCGCCCATCGCCGCCGACCTGCGCAAGGAAATCTTCCGCATGCTGGGGGAGGGCAAGGACAACCAGCAGATCATCGACTTCATGGTCGACCGCTACGGTGATTTCGTGCGCTACAAACCGGCCCTCACCGGCAAGACCGCGCTGCTCTGGTTCGGCCCTGCCGGGCTGCTGCTGGCTGGCGTCGTAGTGATGGCCGTGATCGTCCGCCGTCGCCGCGCCGCACCTACCGATGGTTCCGACGCGCTATCCCCCGAAGAGCGCCAACGCCTCGACCAATTGCTGGACACCAAGACTGATGATTGATTTCTGGCTCGCAGCCGGCTTGCTGCTTCTGATTGCCCTGAGTTTCCTGTTGATCCCTGTGTTGCGCGGCCGCCGCGCCCAGCGTGAAGAGGACCGCACTGCGCTGAACGTAGCGCTTTACCAAGAACGCGTCGCCGAGCTGCAAGTGCAGCAGGACGAAGGCGTGCTCAACGCCGCGCAGCTCGACACCGGTCGCGCCGAAGCCGCCCGCGAGCTGCTGGCCGACACCGAAGGTGTGGAAAAGCCCCGCGAATCGCGCCTGGGTAAACCGCTGCCATTGCTCGCCGCCGTCCTCGTGCCGGTGCTCGGCCTTGGCCTGTATATGCACTTCGGTGCCAGTGACAAGGTTGAACTGACCCGCGAATTCTCCCAGCCGCCGGTGTCCATGGAAGACATGACCCGCCGCCTGGAGCGCGCCGCCGCCGCCCAACCGGACTCGGCGGAAGGTTTGTACTTCCTCGGTCGCGCCTACATGGCCCAGGACCGTTCCGCTGATGCGGCCAACGTCTTTGAACGCACCGTGGCGCTGGCCGGTCGCCAGCCGGAATTGCTCGGCCAATGGGCCCAGGCGCAGTACTTTGCCGACAACAAACGATGGTCGCCCAAGGTCCAGGCGCTGACCGACGAAGCCTTGAAGCTCGACCCGAAGGAAGTCACCAGCCTCGGCCTGCTGGGTATCGCCGCGTTTGAAGGCCAGCGCTATCAAGAGGCAATCGACTACTGGAGCCGCCTGCTGGCCCAATTGCCACCAGAAGACAACTCCCGCGCAGCGCTGCAAGGAGGCATCGACCGCGCCGCCGAGAAGCTCAAGGAAAGCGGTGGCACCGTCGCGCAAAAGGCGGTGATGAAAGTCCGCGTGGACCTGTCCGCCGAGGTCAAGGCCAAAGCCCTGCCTACCGACAGCGTATTCATCTTCGCCCGCGCCGTGACAGGCCCGCCGGCACCCTTGGCGGCCAAGCGCGTCACCGTTGCCGAACTGCCCGTCACCGTCGAACTCGGCGATGCCGACGCGATGATGCCGCAGTTGAAACTGTCCAACTTCCCCGAAGTCCAACTGGTTGCGCGCATATCCCGGGCCGGTCAACCGACCACTGGCGAGTGGATCGGCCGCAGCCAACCCTTGGCCAGCAGCACCACTGCGCTGCAGCAGCTGACCATCGACAGTCCGGACAAGTAATTCGAGGAAACGCCTATGACCGCATTTGCACGCATCACCCTGCTCAGCCTGGTATTGGGCCTGAGCGCCTGTGCGGTCCACCGCCCACCTCCCGCGCCGACCGGCCCGACCATCCCGCCGTCAGGCCCTTCGACCCAGCCAAGCACCAAGCCCTCAGGCCCGGTGACCCCGCCGCCGAAGCCACTGCCGAGCAAATCGCCTACCTTCGCCCCACCACCGGGCGCCGCCAGCCACTGGGACGGCAAGATGCAGGTGTACGTGCTGGACGACCAGCCCGACACCTTCTACCGCCAGCGCACCTACTACCGCTGGAGCAACGGCTGGAGCCGCTCCATCAGCCCCAATGGGCCATGGGAAGACACCGACGTGCAGGGCGTACCGCCGGGCTTGAGCAAGCAGTACGCGCAATGACAAAAGGCGACCTTCGGGTCGCCTTTTTCATGCCTGTGAAATCCATTCTTTCAAACACTGAAGATCAAATGTGGGAGGGGGCTTGCCCCCGATAGCGGTGTTTCAGTTAATTAATGTCTGACTGACATACCTCTATCGGGGGCAAGCCCCCTCCCACAGGAGATCTCCTCAGCCATCAAGCCACAGGACACTCCCGCTCCAGTGCCGCACCCACTAACAACTGCGCAATCTCAACCATCTGTACCACCGCCAGCACCTGCTTGCGGCTTGAGCTGCGGTGCTGAGGCCGGGGCGGACGCTGAAGATGATGTTGGGTGGGTCTTGCGGGGTGTCATCCGGGGAGGATGGCGGGGATTTGGCGTGATTTTTTTCATGCAGTAAATCTCCATTCAGTTGGAGCTCACCACATCCGCGACCAAGCGGAAAGGCGGCGAGCTGTACGCAGGTTGGTCGACCAGGGAATGGAAATCCGGCAGGGCCGTAAGCCTTCCCACGCACAGCTCGTCATAACGCGAACACAATAATGCCGCTTGCGCGGCACTGTGCGCCGTTCTAATCCAGGCGACCAAGCCTGATCGCTGATGAGCAGCGACTGCGAGAGGCTAACGGTGCGTTATAGCTACTGCAGGCCACAGAGATCGTAGGAAATGTCCTGTTAGCGTTTCGCTGATTTGATTGATCACGCCAAGCATGGGAACGATCATTAGGAGATAGGCGGCAATATGATCAGGACCAGATTAACTCCCCACCCTTCAACGAGACGGACCCTCATGAACCTCTACGTCATACGCCACGGCGAAACGTGGGCCAACGCGGAGCACCGCTACCTCGGCGTACTCGACCCGGAACTGAGCGAGCGGGGCAGGGAACAGGCTGTTTTGCTCAGCAAAAAACTGCCTGACGGTATTGAGGTGTTGATCGTTTCTCCACGCCTGCGGGCGCGGCAAACGGCGCAGATTCTTAATCGTGTGTTAAACCTTGAACCGGTGACAATTGATAGCTTCCGCGAGCGCGATGTGGGTGTGTTCGAAGGGTTGACTCAGGCGGAGGCCAAGGCCATGCATCCAGCGCTCTGGGCACAGAACATTACGCGCCAATGGGCGGCGGGGCCTGACGGCGGTGAGTCGATTGCTGATGTGGTCATGCGAGTACACCAAGGCCTGGTCCAGTTAACGTCGCTTTATCCAACACAGGTTGTTTTGCTGGTGGCACATGGTTTTGTGGCAAAGGTGATTCGTGCATTGGCCAGAGGGGACTTCTCGGATTTCTACACCTGGCAGCTTTCAAATGGGGAGATGTTGGCCATGGAAGATTTTCAATTGAAGATACTTCCGGCTGTCTCGCCCTTTGAAACGCACTGAATCACCGCCACAGGCGACTTTCAACCCCCCCCGGGGCTGCGCAAGCCCTACGCCCAGCAAATATTGAAGAGGCGCTCCCCGGCGCCTCTGCTCAGATGTTCATCAGTTTCGCCGCGATGGCATTCCAACCAGCCGGTTCTTGGATCATGGCCAAATAATCATGACCCGCGAAGAGCTGACCCTGGAAGGTATGTTTCGCCATGATCTCCTTGATGATCAAAGTGGCGGGGCCCAGGCCGGTATTGCCGGTCCGGGCGTTGAGTGCCTGGCTTCGCACCTGGGTGGTTATCGCCGCGCCGAGCTGCATCTTTCTTTGTTCAAGCTGTTTGATCTGATCTGCTCGGGATAAGCCGGCGAGGCTGGCTTGCGGCATATCCGCGGCGCTGGGGTTCTGTTCAAGAAAGGCCGCCCACTGCAACTCCATGGCCGCCACCTTGCACAGCGCGGCGTATCGGTCGCTGACCAGGAGCCGGGCCAGTTCGAGTTGGAAGCTGACCATAATGAGCGGGATTTTCCCGACCAGCCCGATGCCCGTAAATGAAAGCAAGGTCGATGTGGTCGACACGGCCATCTCTGTGCCTCGAAAGGCGAGCTTCTTGAGCTTGACCTCAATGGCCAGTTGCAGCCATTTGATCGCATCGCTGACTTGTTCATCGCCCGCAGCGAAGGGTTGATAAGCGGCGAGCAATTTGGACAGGTGCCGCAGATGTATCGCGGTAGAGGCCGTGGCAGAGGCATGCCTGGCTGCATAGAACGGCGCGGGAACAGGCGATATGGCCGGGCCCAGCGCCGCCACTCCCACCCCGGTTGCGTTAACACCCAGGCCCTTCAATTTGCGGTTGGCAAGCATCCTCTGTGTTTTCGGCGAGAGGCCACAGTTTCCGTTTTTGACAAAGTAAGGGTTGAGTTTTAACCCGCTTTGTTCGCAGGCCTTCATATAACTTCTGGCGAGGCCGATCACTGATATGACCGGGTGTACACCGGCCAGCCCGGAGAGCAGGGCAAAGAATATGTCCTCCTTCGATTGTTCTGTTTGAGCGGTTTCACGTATTTGCGCGGCTATTGAGTCAGGCACTTTTTCGTCTCCGTTGTTGGGAGCGGTATCGGAAGCCGTACCGTAGGTAAGTGCTTTACTGCTGGCTGTAGGATTGTTCGGGAGGCAACCTCCAGTCGCCTATCAAACAGACAGAAAAGCCCATGACCCACCCTGGAAGCGGCGCGCGGCTGCCAAGCGCTGAACATGAAAGTATTGATGGGCGCGCCTAACGTGGTGCGTGGCGGGTCGCACTCCGGTAATGTGGCCGCCGCCGGCCTGGTTGCCGAGGGATTGCTGGATATACTTTCCAGTGACTACTACCCGGCCAGCCTGTTGCAGGCGCCGCGCAGGGCTGTCAGTGGTACAACAAGTCTGGCGACAAGCGAAGAGGGTGTTTTGATGGCAGGCAGGTTGATCTATCTCATCGGGCCATCGGGTTCGGGCAAGGACAGCCTGCTGGATGCCGCACGCCCACGCTTGGCCGAGCGCGGTTGCCGGATTGTGCGCCGCGTTATCACCCGCTCGGCGGAAGCGGCGGGTGAAGCGGCCCAGGGAGTGAGCCCGGAGCAATTCGCCGGGATGCAGGCCGAGGGCGCGTTTGCCCTCAGCTGGCACGCCAATGGGTTGTCTTATGGCATTCCCAAGGTCATTGACGAATGGTTGGCGGCGGGGGAGGACGTGCTGGTCAACGGCTCGCGCGCGCATCTGGCGCAGACCCGCGAGCGCTATCCGGACGTGTTGGTGCTGTTGCTGACGGTGGATCAAGCGGTCTTGCGCCAGCGCTTGATTGCGCGGGGGCGTGAGTCTTTGGCGGACATCGAAGCGCGCCTGGCCCGCAATGCGCGATTTACCCAAGAGCTGATCGCCGGCAATGGCGCCGGGTTGTTCGTACTGGATAACTCCGGCCCGCTGGAGCATACGGTCGAGCGTTTGCTGTTCTGCCTGGACCAGGGGCACTCGGCATGCGCCTGACCCTGCTCGGCACCGGTGACGCGCGGCCAGTCCCGGTGTATGGCTGCGAATGCGCCGCCCGTGCAGCGCGCTGATTGAAAGCGGCGACCAGCGCTGGTCGATCGATAGCCGCTTGCCCGACCTCAACGGTTCAACAACTGCTCCACATACTCCACAAACGCCCGCGCCTTGGCGCTCGCCATGCGCCCGCTGGGGAATACCGCCCACAGGTCCCTGGACGGTAATTTCCAATCGTTCAGCACGGTCTTGACCTCGCCACTGGCCAGTTCCGGCGCGAACATCCAGGTCGATGACAGGGTCAGCCCCAGATGGCTCAGCACGGCGGCGCGTACGCCTTCGGCTGCGGTGACGCGCACGCGGCCGTGGGCGACGAGGGGATATTGCTTGTCGCCCTGGGTGAAGTTCCAGTGCGAGCCTTCGCCACGGGTGTAGATGACCGCCTGGTGTTGCAGCAGGTCCGCCGGAGTGGCGGGTTCGCCGAAGCGTTCGAAGTAGGCCGGGGTGCCGAGGATAACGCAGGGCGATTCACCGATCTTGCGCGCCGTGAGGCTTGAGTCATTCAGGTTGCCCATGCGCACGGCAACGTCGATGCCTTCCTCCACCAGGTTGAGGCTGCGGTCATCGAGCACCACGTCCACGTTCACACCTGGGTACTGCTCCAGGAACGCCCCCAGGTGCGCAATGATGTGCATGCGGGCGAAGGTCACTGGCGCACTGATCCGCAAGTTTCCCGAGAGCCCGGAGCCTGCGCCGCGTGCCGCCTCGTCGGCCGCATCGGCTTCATCGATGGCGCGCTTGGCTTTATCGAAAAACGCCAGCCCCGCCTCGGTCGGCGTCAGGCCCCTGGTCGAACGCATCACCAAGCGTACCGCCAGGCGTGCCTCCAATTGCGCGACGCTCTTGGACACGGCCGGTTGGCCGATGCCCAGGCGCTTGGCGGCGGCCGAGAACGAGCCGGTCTCGACAACGTGGACGAAGGTTTCCATGGCGGTGAGACGGTCCATCGGGTGTTCCTTGCTGGATTGGGCGCATCGCGAGGCAGCGCGGCGTACAAGCCTAAGGGGAATGCCCATGGGGTGTCATCCGGTTGGCGGTTTTCAACATGGCGCAAAACAACCCAATCTGTATCGAATGGGGCGATGACTTCACCGCCACGGGTATCCAGATCCCCGATATTCCAGGCGCCGTCACCGCCGGGGACAGTTTTGAAGAGGCGTACAACGCCGCTGTGAAAGTCGCGCACACCCTGCTGCAGGAGATCGCCGCAGAGGGTGGGGGGATTCCGATGCCAACGTCGGTGGCCGATCATCACGCCCACGCAGACTATGCCGGGAAGGGCTGGGGCATGCTGGAGTTGGACATCTCGCCCTACCTGGGCAATACCGAGAAGGTCAATGTGACCTTGCCCGGCTATGTCATCCAACGCATCGACCGTTATGTGCGCGAGCACAAGGTCAAAAGCCGCTCGTCATTTCTGGCGGACGCGGCTTTGGAGAAGCTGGTGCGTTCTTAGGCGGTGGCGACAGCCGTTCGCCGCGACGCACTGAGGAACCGCAACAATGCCACCAGCGGGAACGCACTGCCCACCAGCATCACCCCCAGCCAGCCGCCGTGTTCGTACACACTGCTGGCAATCGCCGAGCCGAACGCACCGCCGATGAAGATGCTGGTCATGTACAACGCGTTCAAGCGGCTGCGGCTGTTGGCGTCGAGTGCGTAGATGGCGCGTTGGCCGAGGACCATGTTCATCTGCACGCAGAAGTCCAGGACCACGCCGGTCACTGCCAGGCCGATCACGCTGTACAGCGGGTGCACAAAGGCCGGCAGGAAGCTCAGCACCGCAAAGACCATGGCCAGCAGTGATGCGCGGTGGGTATGGCCAGCATCGGCCAGGCGTCCAGCGATGGGGGCGGCAATGGCGCCGATGGCACCGACCAGGGCGAAGATCGCGATCTGGGTCTGGCTCAGGCCGTGGTTGCGCACCAGTTCCAGCGGGGCTGCGGTCCAGAACAGGCTGAACGTGGCGAACATGCAGCCTTGGTAAAACGCGCGTTGGCGCAGCAGAGGTTGTTCACGCAGCAGGGTGCCCAGGGAACGCAACAATTGGCCATAGCTGGCGCTGTGGTCCGGCTGGCGCTTGGGGATGGTCAGCATCAGCACCACGCTGATAAACGCCATCAGCGCGGCGGCGACCATGAACATCGCGCGCCAGCCAAAATGGTCCGCCACGACGCTGGACACCGGCCGTGCCAGCAGGATGCCCAGCAGCAGGCCACCCATGATGCTGCCGACGACCCGGCCCCGGGACTCGGCGGGCGCCAGGTGCGCAGCCAACGGGATCAGGATCTGTACCGACACCGAGCTGAAACCGATCAGCAATGACACCAGCAGGAACAGGTTCGGTTGTTCGGTAAAGGCCGCGCCCAACAGGCTGGCAATCGCCACCACGGTCGTGATGATCATCAGCTTGCGGTTTTCCAGCAGGTCACCCAGGGGGACCAGGAAGAACAGGCCGAGGGCATAGCCGATCTGCGTCAGGGACACGATCAGGCTGGCCATCGCGGGGGTGAGGCCGATGTCGGGGGCGATCAGTTCGATGATCGGCTGTGCGTAGTAGATGTTGGCGACAATGGCACCGCAGCAAAACGCAAACAGCATCACCATGCTCCGGGTCATGGTGCTTGTAGCGTGGGAAGTAGCGTTCATGGTGTTCTCATAAAAGCGAATGAAAGTGAGGCGAGCCTAAAGACAACACCGTAGCCCGGGTAGGCCGCCGGCAGTGATAACACTCATGCCCGGTAATGATGAGTGAATCGTTAACTTTCTGCGCGAACGGCAATGATACAGTCAGCCCCAATTGCCGAAACAGGAAATCCATTGCGATGAAGATCACGTTGAACAAGATGCTCCTGGCTTCCACCCTTGCCGCCGCGATGGCGGTGGGGCTGGCGAATGCGGCCGAGGCGCCGCGCGTCGGTGTGCGCGGCGCCATCACCGCGATCGACGGCGACGCCCTGCACGTCAAGGTCAACAGCGGTGAAGAAGTCACCGTGCACCTGACCCAAGCGACCCAGGTGCGCGCCGTCACCCTGGCCAAGATCGATGAAATCAAGCCTGGCAGCTACATCGGCTCGGCCGCCATGCCCAACGCCGACGGCACCCTGACGGCGCTGGAAGTGCACGTGTTCCCACCGGCCATGGCCGGCACGGGCGACGGGCATCGGGCGTTCGACCTGAAGGAAGGCAGCAGCATGACCAACGGCACCGTCGGCGACCTGGTGGTCAGCAAAGGGCGGACATTGACCGTGAAATACAAAGGCGGCGAACAGAAGATCGTCGTGCCGGAGGACGTGCCGATCGTCAACCTGGAACCGGGGGATCGCAGCTTGCTCAAGCCGGGGGTGAAGGTGGTGTTGTTTGCGGCGCAGGGGGCGGATGGGAAAATCACTGCCCAGGCTATTTCAGCCGGCAAGGGCGGCGTGACACCGCCGATGTAACTGCAAAATACAGATCTAAATGTGGAAGGGGGCTTGCCCCCGATAGCAGAGGGACAGTCAACATATACAGTGACTGACACTCCGCTATCGGGAGCAAGCCCCCTCCCACATGTTGACCGAGTTTATTCAGTCAGGTCGGGTTACTGGCCGCTGTAGATCTGGTCAAAAACCCCACCATCATTGAAGTGGGTTTTCTGCACGGTGCGCCAGTCACCAAAGGTCTTCTCTACCGACAGGAAGTCGACTTTCGGGAAGCGGTCGGTGAACTTGGCCAGCACCTTCGGATCACGCGGGCGCAGGTAATTGTTGGCGGCGATTTCCTGGCCTTCCGGTGACCACAGGTACTTCAGGTAGTCTTCAGCCGCCACGCGTGTGCCTTTCTTCTCGACCACTTTATCCACCACCGACACCGGCGGTTCGGCTTCGGCCGAGACGCTTGGGTAGACCACTTCGAACTGATCACGGCCGAATTCACGCGCGATCATTTCCGCTTCGTTCTCGAAGGTCACCAGCACGTCGCCGATCTGGTTGGTCATGAACGTGGTGGTGGCGGCGCGGCCACCGGTGTCGAGCACAGGCGCCTGTTTGAACAGCTTGCCGACAAAGGCCTTGGCTTTCTCTTCATCGCCGCCGTTCTTGAGCACATAACCCCAGGCCGACAGGTAGGTGTAGCGGCCGTTACCCGAGGTTTTCGGGTTGGGCACGATCACTTGCACGCCCTCTTTCAACAGGTCCGGCCAGTCTTTCAGGGCTTTAGGGTTGCCCTTGCGCACGATGAACACGGTGGCCGACGTGAACGGCGCGCTGTTGTTCGGCAGGCGGGTGACCCAGTTGTCCGGCACCAGTTTGCCGTTGTCGACCAGGGCGTTGATGTCGGTGGCCATGTTCATGGTGATCACGTCAGCCGGCAGGCCGTCGATGACCGAGCGCGCTTGTTTGCTGGAACCGCCGAAGGACATCTGCAGGGTCAGCTTGTCGTTCGGGTGCTCGGCTTCCCAGTGCTTCTGGAAGGCGGCGTTGTAGTCCTTGTAGAAATCGCGCATTACGTCGTAGGAGACGTTGAGCAGAGTGACCGGGGCAGCCTGGACGGCGCCCGCCAGGGCAAGGCCGGCGGCCAGGAGAGAGGCG
This sequence comes from Pseudomonas sp. SB113, assembly GCF_040754745.1. Lineage (NCBI taxonomy): Bacteria > Pseudomonadati > Pseudomonadota > Gammaproteobacteria > Pseudomonadales > Pseudomonadaceae > Pseudomonas > Pseudomonas sp. SB113. The sequence continues at coordinate 9,341 of NZ_JBFMHW010000040.1, read as the reverse complement.
CTTACGAGTTTTTTCACTGCTCATTCCTTGTTGTTCGGGAGAAGAGGGGAGGCACATTGCCAGCGACTATAGCCGGGGGCACTTAGTCGCTTAAAGATTAAAAAGAACTTTGCTTATTCCACTTTCTTAAAAAGGGCGCTGCCACAACGCGAACAGAACGCCGCATTGGGCTCGTGGCTGTTTTTCTTGCACACCGGGCAGTCGTGTTGCAGTTGTTCACCGCGCATGGCACTGGCCAGCTCGGCGGTGAAAATCCCCGTGGGCACGGCAATGATCGAGTAACCAGTGATCATCACCAGCGATGAAATCACCTGGCCCAGCGGCGTCTTGGGCACGATATCGCCAAAGCCCACGGTGGTCAGCGTCACGATCGCCCAATAGATGCCCTTGGGGATACTGGTGAAGCCGTGCTCCGGGCCTTCGATCACATACATCAAGGTGCCGAACACCGTCACCAGGGTGCACACGCTCACCAGGAACACCACGATCTTCTGCTTGCTGCCACGCAGCGCCGCCATCAGGTAGTTGGCCTGCTTGAGGTACGGGCTCAGCTTGAGCACGCGGAAAATCCGCAGCATCCGGATGATGCGGATGATCAGCAGGTACTGCGCGTCGCTGTAATACAGCGCAAGGATGCCGGGCACGATGGCGAGCAAATCCACCAGCCCGTAAAAGCTGAAGGCGTAGCGCAGCGGCTTGGGCGAGCAGTACAGGCGCAACCCGTACTCGATCAGGAAGATCAGCGTGAAGCCCCATTCAATGTAGGCCAGCACATCGGCGTAGTTCTGGTGGATCTGGTCGATGCTGTCGAGCATCACGATCACCAGGCTGGCGAGGATGATCAACAGCAGAATGCCGTCAAAGCGCCGCCCGGCGACGGTGTCGCTCTGAAAAACCATGACGTAGAGCCGCTGACGCCAGTCGTTGTTGCTGTCCATAAAGCCCGCCTGAATCGAATATCGAGCAAGCCTAGGGGGATTCGAAGGGGCTGTCCATGCGCGGTTTCTGAAGCATTCGGCGGCCGGCGTGCACCAGCCAGCAGGCGAGGATAAACGGCGCGGTGAGTGCGGGCAGGTGCAGGGCGGCAAAGCCCGGTGTAAGGAGAATCGCCAGGAGGATGCCCAGCAGCGGCAGCCACGGTTGGCGCCGTGCCTGGCTGAGCGCCAGGGCGGCGAGGGCCGGGTTGTAGCTGTGCAGGCCGAGGAGGGCGCCGGTGGTTTCGTCCAGCAGCAACGCGATCAGTACGCCGCTGCTGGCGCCGATCAAGGCCCAGACCACGGCGCGCCGGTTCGCCAGCCACAGGCCGAGGGCAATCAGCGCGCCCGCCAGCGGCTGGTCCAGCAACATGACTTGCGCCAGGCCGGTGAACGGCGCGCCGAGCACGGCCAGGGCATCGGGCTCGCTCAGGGCCAAGACACTGTGCGGGACGCTGCCCGGCAGCAACCAGCCCAGGCCGACAAAGGGCACGGTGTAGGCGGGCAAGTCGTCGGGCTGCGTCGCGTGTTTCAACCACTGCCGCGTGAGGATCGCACTCAAGCCGCCGCACGCCAGGATCAGCGGCGGCAACAACGCCGACCAGGCGAAATGCTGGCTGATCAACAAGCCCAGCAGCACGCCGTTGTAGCTATAAAGACCCGCTTGGCGCTCGGCCTTGGGATAGCCGCGCCGCTGGGCCGTGAGCAACCCGGCGACGCCCCCCAGCAGCGCCCCGCCGAGCAAGGTCGGGGCGCTGACCAGGACTGCCAACAGGCACAGCAGGCCGCACAGCGGATGGCGTTGCAGGAAGATCTGGCTGAAGCCGTTGAGCAGGGCTTCGGCCCAGTCGTGGCAGGTTGGGTTGTGCATGATGGGTATTCAGTGAGACCGAGTTGTTCCCATCGGGGGCTTACCCCCGATGGGCATAAGTATCTACACATCTTGAGCCGAGCCCCCTGCGTAGCAGCTGTCGAGCCTTGGCGAGGCTGCGTCGGCGGTGTGTCAGACACGCCGCAAACGCAGCCTCGCCAAGGCTCGACAGCTGCGCGTTATCCTACTGACGTTGTGTAGATACTTATGCCCCGATGGGGCCTCTACAGGCGCTAGATCAATGTCTCTATACGCAGCGAATTCGTAGACCCCGGCTGCCCGAACGGCACCCCGGCGGTAATCACCAACGTATCCCCGCGCTGCGCCATGCCTTGGGCCTGGGCAATCTCCAGCGCCGTGGAACACACCTCATCCACCTGCCTCAGTCGATCATTGACCACCGAATGCACGCCCCACGCCACGCTCAAACGGCGTGCGGTGGACAGGTTCGGCGTGAGGTTGAGGATCGGCGCCACCGGCCGTTCCCGCGCCGCGCGCAGGCTGGAGCTGCCGGACTCGCTGTAGTTCACCAGCACCGCCACCGGCAGGATGCTGCTGATGCGCCGGATCGCGCAGCTGATGGCGTCCGACACCGTGGCATCGGCCTTGGGCCGGCTGACATCGAGTTGGGTCTGGTAGTCCGGGCCGTTTTCCACCTGGCGGATGATCTTGCTCATCATCTGCACTGCTTCCAACGGGTATTCGCCCGACGCGGTCTCCGCCGACAGCATCACCGCATCCGCCCCTTCGGCCACCGCATTGGCGACATCCGTCACTTCCGCGCGGGTCGGCGCCGGCGAGAAGCGCATGGACTCCAGCATCTGCGTGGCCACCACCACCGGTTTGCCCAGTTGGCGGCAGGTGCTGATGATGTCTTTCTGGATGTGCGGCACGCTCTCGGCCGGTACTTCCACGCCCAGGTCCCCTCTGGCCACCATGATCGCGTCGCTCAGCTCGGCGATTTCCCGCAGGCGTTGTACGGCCGAGGGCTTCTCGATCTTGGCCATCAGGAACGCCTTGTCGCCGATCAGCTCGCGAGCCTCGCGGATGTCTTCCGGGCGCTGCACAAACGACAGTGCCACCCAGTCCACGCCCAGCTCCAGGCCGAAACTCAGGTCGCGACGGTCCTTGGCGGTGAGCGGGCTGAGTTCCAGCAGGGCTTGTGGGACGTTGACACCTTTACGGTCGGACAACTCGCCGCCATTCAGTACGGTGGTGTCGATGGCATCGGCATGCTGGGTGATCACGCGCAGGCGCAGTTTGCCGTCGTCGAGCAGCAGGTCCATGCCCGGCTCAAGAGCGGCGATGATTTCCGGGTGAGGCAGGTTGACCCGGCGCTGGTCACCCGGCGTCGGGTCCAGGTCCAGGCGCAGGGCCTGGCCACGCACCAGTTGCACCTTGCCCTCGGCAAACGTCCCGACGCGCAGCTTCGGCCCTTGCAGGTCCATGAGGATGCCCAGCGGGTAATTGAGCTGGCGCTCCACCTGGCGAATCCACTGGTAGCGCTGGGCGTGATCGGCATGCTCACCGTGGCTGAAGTTGAGGCGGAAGATATTCACCCCGGCCTGCACCAGCTCGCGGATGTCATCGATACCGTCGGTGGCGGGGCCCAGGGTGGCGAGGATCTTGACCTTCTTGTCAGGCGTCATGGTGGGCAGTCTCAAGGATCAGGATGGCGCGCAAGTCATTGACGTTGGTGCGCGTCGGCTCGGTAACGATCAAGCCGTCAAGGGCGGCGAAATAGCCGTAGCCGTTGTTGTTATCCAGCTCATCGCTGGCCGACAGGCCCAGGGCTTCGGCGCGGGCATAACTGGTGGGCGTCATGATGGCGCCGGCGTTGTCTTCCGAGCCGTCGATGCCGTCGGTGTCGCCGGCCAGGGCGTACACGCCGGGCAGGCCTTTGAGGCTGTCGGTCAGGCTCAACAGGAATTCGGCGTTGCGCCCGCCACGGCCGTTGCCGCGCACGGTGACGGTGGTTTCACCGCCGGAGAGGATCACGCACGGCGCCGCCAGCGGTTGGCCGTGCTGCACGATTTGCCGCGCGATGCCGGCGTGCACTTTGGCCACGTCCCGGGCTTCGCCTTCCAGGTCGCCGAGGATCAGCGGGCTGAAACCGGCCTGGCGGACTTTCACCGCCACCGCTTCCAGTGATTGTTGCGGGCGTGCGATCAACTGGAAGTGGCTGCGGGCAAGCACCGGGTCGCCGGGCTTGACGGTTTCCGACGCCGGATTCTGCAACCAGCTGCGCACGGACGCTGGAGCGTCGATACCGTAGCGCTTGAGGATCGCCAGGGCCTGTTGCGAAGTGCTCGGGTCGCCGACCGTAGGGCCGGAGGCGATGACCGTGGCCTGGTCGCCCGGCACATCGGAAATCGCGTAGGTATAGACCGTCGCCGGCCAGGCCGCCTTGGCCAGCCGCCCGCCCTTGATCGCCGAGAGGTGCTTGCGGACGCAATTCATCTCGCCAATGGTGGCGCCGGATTTGAGCAGGGCTTTGTTGATGGCCTGCTTGTCGGCCAGGGTGATGCCTTCGGCGGGCAGGGCCAGTAGTGCCGAGCCGCCGCCGGAGAGCAGGAAGATCACCCGGTCGTTTTCACCCAGGTTGCTGATCAGTGCCAGCACGCGCTTGGCCACGGCCTGTCCGGCGGCATCGGGAACCGGGTGGGCGGCCTCGACCACTTCGATTTTCTGGCAGGGCGCGCCATGGCCGTAGCGGGTCACCACCAGGCCCGAGACGTCGCCCTGCCAGCCGTTCTCGACGACGAGCGCCATGGCGGCAGCCGCTTTGCCGGCGCCGATCACGATCACACGGCCGCTGCGGTCGGCCGGCAGGTAGGGTTCAAGGACGTGCCGGGGGTGGGCGGCGTCGATAGCTGTGGCAAACAGCTCGCGAAGCAGGTGTTGCGGATCGACCGACATGAGCGGGCTCCCGGGGATTTTTGTTATTAGAGGTGCAGCCATTTCATCGGGGTTATTTATCGCGAATCGAAAAATTCGCCATATGCTCCAAGCCCTTGATCAACGCCGAGTGGTCCCAATTTCCGCCGCCAATCGCCGCGCAGGTGCTGAACACCTGCTGGGTGCCGGCGGTGTTCGGCAGGTTGATCCCCAGCTCCTTGGCACCGGCCAGGGCCAGGTTGAGGTCCTTCTGGTGCAGGTTGATGCGAAAGCCTGGATCGAAGGTGCCCTTGATCATGCGTTCGCCATGCACTTCGAGGATCTTCGATGAGGCAAAGCCGCCCATCAGCGCTTCACGCACCTTGGCCGGGTCGGCGCCGTTCTTGGACGCGAACAGCAGCGCTTCGGCCACCGCCTGGATATTCAGCGCGACGATGATCTGGTTGGCCACTTTGGCGGTCTGGCCGTCGCCATTGCCGCCCACCAGGGTGATGTTCTTGCCCATGCTCTGGAACAGCGGCAGGGCGCGTTCGAAGGTCTGCGGCTCGCCCCCGACCATGATGCTCAAGGTGCCGGCCTTGGCGCCGACTTCACCGCCGGACACCGGTGCGTCGAGGTACTGCGCGCCGGTCTGGTTGATCCTGGCGGCGAAGGCTTTGGTGGCGGTGGGCGAGATCGAACTCATGTCGATCACTACCTTGTTCGGCGACAGGCCGGCAGCTACACCGTCGGCGCGAAACAGCACGTCGTCGACCTGTGGGGTGTCGGGGACCATGACGATAATGAACTCGGCTTCCTGGGCGACTTGCTGCGGGTTGGCCAAGGCCACTGCGCCGGCGCTGATCAGCTCGGCCGGCGCCTTGCCGTGGTGCTCGGAAAGAAACAGTTGATGACCGGCTTTCTGCAGGTTCGCGGCCATGGGTTGGCCCATGATGCCGGTGCCGATAAATCCGATTTTAGCCATGATGAAATCCTCTTGTTATGTGGGAGGGGGCTTGTGTGGTGTTTGTCAGATGGCATTGTGGGTTTTGAGCCAGCCCAAACCGGCTTCGGTAGTGGTCAACGGCTTGTACTCACAGCCGACCCAGCCCGCGTAGCCGATACGGTCCAGATGCTCGAACAGGAAGCGGTAATTAATCTCCCCGGTTCCCGGCTCATTGCGTCCAGGGTTATCCGCCAGCTGGATGTGATTGATCTGCTCCAGATGCGCGGCCATGGTCCGGGCCAGGTCGCCTTCCATGATTTGCATGTGGTAGATGTCGTATTGCAGGAACAGGTTGTCACTGCCCACCTGCTCGCGAATCGACAGGGCCTGGGCGGTGTTGTTGAGGTAGAAACCCGGAATGTCGCGGGTGTTGATCATTTCCATCATCAGCTTGATGCCCACCGCTTGCAGCTTGTCGGCGGCGTACTTGAGATTGGCGACAAAGGTCTTTGCCACGGTTTCATCATCCACACCCTGTGGCCGAATCCCCGCCAGGCAGTTGACCTGGGTATTGCCCAGCACCTGGGCGTAGGCGATGGCCAGCGTGACCCCCGCGCGGAATTCCTCGACCCGGTCCGGGTGGCACGCCAGGCCGCGTTCGCCCTTGGCCCAGTCACCGGCCGGCAGGTTGAACAGCACTTGGGTCAGGCCGTGGGCGTCGAGCTGGGCCTTGATGTCAGCCGAGCTGAATTCGTAGGGGAACAGGTACTCGACACCCTGGAAGCCGGCATCGGCAGCGGCTTTGAAGCGAGCGAGAAAGTCCTGCTCGGTAAACAGCATGGACAGGTTGGCGGCAAAGCGCGGCATAGGGTTCTCCTTAATCGAGCAGGGAAATGGCGGTCGGTGCATCGTTGCCGACCAGGGCCAGGTCTTCGAATTCGTTGACGGCGTTGATCTCGGTGCCCATGGAAATATTGGTCACGCGCTCCAGAATGATCTCAACAATCACCGGCACCTTGAACTCTTCGATCATTTCCTGGGCGCGGCGCAGCGCCGGCTGGATTTGTCCCGGCTCGAACACGCGCAGGGCCTTGCAACCCAGGCCTTCGGCAACCGCGACGTGGTCGACACCATAACCGTTCAGCTCCGGCGCGTTGAGGTTGTCGAAAGACAACTGCACGCAGTAGTCCATTTCAAACCCGCGCTGGGCCTGGCGGATCAGCCCCAGGTAGGAGTTGTTCACCACCACGTGGATGTACGGCAGCTTGAACTGCGCGCCCACGGCCAGCTCTTCGATCATGAACTGGAAGTCATAGTCGCCGGACAGCGCCACCACCTTGCGGCTCGGGTCGGCCTTGACTACGCCAAGCGCCGCCGGAATGGTCCAGCCCAACGGGCCGGCCTGGCCGCAGTTGATCCAGTGGCGTGGCTTGTACACATGCAGGAACTGCGCGCCAGCAATCTGCGACAGGCCGATGGTGCTGACGTAGCAGGTGTCTTTGCCGAACACCTGGTTCATCTCTTCGTACACCCGTTGCGGCTTGACCGGCACGTTGTCGAAGTGGGTCTTACGGTGCAGGGTCGCCTTGCGCTGCTGGCAGTCATGCAGCCAGGCGCTGCGGTCCTTGAGCTTGCCGGCGGCTTTCCACTCGCGGGCCACTTCAATGAACATCGTCAGCGCGGAGCCGGCGTCGGACACGATGCCCAGGTCCGGGGTAAATACGCGGCCAATCTGGGTGGGTTCGATGTCGACATGGATGAATTTACGGCCTTCGGTGTACACCTCGACCGAACCGGTGTGGCGATTGGCCCAGCGGTTACCGATACCCAGCACCACGTCCGATTTGAGCATCGTCGCGTTGCCATAACGGTGGGAGGTTTGCAGGCCGACCATGCCCACCATCTGCGGGTGATCATCGGGGATGGTGCCCCAGCCCATCAGCGTCGGGATCACCGGGATACCGGTGAGTTCAGCAAACTCAACCAACAGCTCGCTGGCATCGGCGTTGATCACACCGCCGCCGCTCACCAGCAAGGGACGTTCAGCCAGATCCAGCAGGGCCAGGGCCTTTTCGACCTGAATGCGCGTGGCCATTGGCTTGGCCAGTGGCAGCGGCTGGTAGGCGTCGATGTCGAATTCGATCTCGGCCATCTGCACGTCGAACGGCAGGTCGATCAGCACCGGGCCAGGGCGGCCGGAGCGCATTTCATAGAAGGCTTTCTGGAAGGCGTACGGCACTTGGCCCGGCTCGAGCACGGTGGTCGCCCACTTGGTCACCGGCTTGACGATGCTGGTGATGTCCACGGCCTGGAAGTCTTCCTTGTGCATGCGGGCCCGTGGCGCCTGGCCGGTGATACACAGGATCGGGATCGAGTCGGCCGAGGCACTGTAGAGGCCGGTGACCATGTCGGTGCCGGCCGGGCCCGAGGTGCCGATGCACACGCCGATATTGCCAGCCTTGGTGCGGGTGTAACCCTCGGCCATGTGCGAGGCGCCTTCAACGTGGCGAGCAAGGATGTGATCGATGCCGCCCACCTTCTGCAAGGCCGAATACAGCGGGTTGATCGCAGCGCCTGGGATACCGAAGGCGGTATCCACGCCTTCACGGCGCATGACCAGGACGGCGGCTTCGATTGCTCTCATTTTGCTCATGATTTTGGTGCCTCTTGCGTTTTGTAATTGTATACAAGTGGTGTCTGTTCAAAGTGTATTCACGGCGGGCGGCGCAGGTCAATCCATTTTATTGATTGGTCTTTGCGTTCGTCGGAACGGCTTTTTTCGACGTATGGAGTCTTTGTTTTAAAATATTGTATACAAAAACAAATGTAATTGTGTTCTATTTGTTGGATCGAGCATCTGATCAAACAAACCTCCACCGCTTTCCCAATAACAAAAGAAGGACGGCACCATGAGCGCTTTAACCTTGAAGATTGCCACCCAACTGACCAGCCAGGCCCTCACCGCCGGCCGCACGATTTCAGCCGCGCCGCTGACCATCGCGGTGCTCGACAGCGGCGGCCACTTGATTACCCTGCAACGTGAAGACGGCGCCAGCCTGCTGCGTCCGCAAATCGCCATCGGCAAGGCCTGGGGCGCGATTGCGTTGGGCAAGGGCTCGCGCTTGCTGGCGCTGGACGCACAGCAACGGCCGGCGTTTATCGCGGCGTTGAACAGCCTGGGGCAGGGCAGCGTGGTGCCGGCACCGGGTGGGGTGTTGATTCGGGATCAGGCAGGGGCGGTACTGGGGGCGATCGGGATCAGCGGGGATACGTCGGATATTGATGAGCAGTGTGCGATCACGGCGATCGAGGGGGCGGGGTTGATGGCGGATGCGGGGGTGTCAGCTTAAGCATTGAGTGACTATCAGGGCCTCATCGGGGCATAGGTATCTACACATCTTGAGCCGAGCCCCCTGCGTAGCAGCTGTCGAGCCTTGGCGAGGCTGCGTCGGCCGCGACTCGAGCTTGAATCGGCAGCGCGCCTGACGCAGCCTCGCTTGCGCTCGGCAGTTGCTACGGGGGGAGGCCTTGATGTGGATTGGCATTCGTAGCAGCTGCCGAGCCCCGGCGAGGCTGCGTTGGCCGCGACTCGAGCTTGAATCGGCAGCGCGCCTGACGCAGCCTCGCTTGCGCTCGGCAGTTGCTACGGGGGGAGGCCTTGATGGGGTTGGCA
>NZ_JBFMHW010000039.1:0-42544 GCF_040754745.1 Pseudomonas sp. SB113 | reverse complement strand
TGGCTTGTTTGACGTCTATTTCTGCCATCACTTTTTACGGACCTTCGACGTGAATAGCCCTGACTACGGCGCATAATGTGTCCACTATGTCCCCGCACAGGTGTCAACCATGTGTCCGGTCCGTACACGCTTTTCCAAAGTGAGCCGCCGTCAGGGCGGAACCCTAAGCCGCCGTTACCGCAGCAACGGATATGTACCCGGTCCAATCCAAAAAAATGGTCGGCCCAGAGGCCGCCATCGGGGGCAAGTCCCGCTCCCACATTTAAGTCGCGATGCATCAGTTAGATAGTCGTCGGCTCCCGAGCCGTCACGGGAGCAAGCTCCCTCGCCACAGGCTCAGGGCGACGCCAAAGTTGTCTAGATACCCATGCCCCGATAGCAGAGTGTCAGTCAGCAGATTTGTTGGCTGACCCACCGCTATCGGGAGCAATCGTCGCACCGCCCCTCCCACATATGGATCTGTGTCAGATTAGAGGTATTTGAGCCACGCCAGGTCGCGGCGGCGGGCCTTGAGCGCGGCGAACCAGCGCACCGGCGGGTAGAGCGCCAGGGGCAATGCCATCGCCATCAGCCACACCGCACCCATACTGTCGAAGCCAAAGTAGTTGCCATGGTTCAGGCCAAACAGCGCAACACACAGGACATACAGCACTTTCAGCACATAAAGATGCAGCAGGTAAAAGAACATCGGCACGGAACCAAACACCGCCAACACGCCGATCCAGCGTCGATGCCCCACGCGTTCAAACGCCAGCAACAGCAACAGCCCAATCCCCAGCGTCAATGCCAGGAACAACAGCGAAGGCGGGTACTTGGTGACGTTGAAAAAACTCATCAGCGTCTGCACGCCGCTGTCATACGCCTGCCACGGTTTCTCGCCGTAGCCATTGAGCGCACGCAACAGCACAAACCCCAGCAACGCGCCCAAGCCGCCGAGCAGCAAATAGCGCTGGCGCACGGCAGGCAGCGTGGCCTTGGCAAACCACGGTCCCAGGCCGTAACCGAGGGCAATCACGCCGATCCACGGCAGCACCGGGTAAGTCGTGCGCAGGCGCAGGCTGTCGGACACGTCAATCCAACTGCGTTCATGCAGGATCGTCCACGGAATATGCAGCGCCGAGCCTGGATCGAAGTGCAACCCATCCAGCAGGTTGTGCCCGCCGATGATCACCAGCGCCAGCCCAATCAACAGCGGGCGCGGCAGCCACACCAAGGCGGCGAGGGCGAGCATGCTGATGCCAATCGCCCAGATCACCTGCAGATAGATCACGCTGGGCGGCAACTGGAACGTCCAGGCGAAGTTGACCAGGGTGAATTCCAGCACCACCAGGAACAGCCCGCGCTTGAACAGGAATGCCGACACATCGCGGCGGCCCTGGTATTTCTGGCCGTATAAAAACGCGGATAAGCCCGTGAGCAACACAAACACCGGCGCACACAGGTGGGCGAGGGTGCGGCTGATAAACAGCGCGGGTTCGGTGCTGTCGATGCTCATCGGGTCGCTGACTTGTCGATGCAGCAGGAAGGTTTCGCGCACATGGTCGAGCAGCATGAACAGGATCACCAGCCCGCGCAGGGCGTCGATTGAGAGCAGGCGTTGGCGCAGGGGGGCAGCGTCGGTCATGGGCAGGGTCACAGGGCAGGGCGGAAAGTTTGCGTTATTCTATAACATTAATTTGCGCGTTGCCGTGCTTCGTTGTCCAGACTAGAATGCGATCAATTCTTAATTACTCCTTGGCCTCGGCGCCGGTGACTTGCATGTCGTCCCCCCTCAATCTGCCTATCAAGGACCTGTACCGCGAACACCACGGATGGTTGTATCGCTGGCTTGACCGCAAGCTGGGCAATGCCAGCGACGCGGCCGACCTGGCCCACGACACCTTCATGCGCCTGCTGACCCGCCAGGGCAGCGCGGGTTTTGGCAGCGAGCCGCGCGCCTTGCTCACCCATATCGCCAAGGGACTGATGATCGACAGCTGGCGGCGCCAGGAAGTCGAACGGGCCTACCTCGAGACCATCGCCCACCTGCCCGAGCAGCAAGTACCGTCGCCGGAAACCCGCTGGTTGATCCTCGAGGCGCTGTACCGCATCGAAGCCATGTTGCGCGATCTGCCCGAGAAAACCCGCCAGGCCTTCCTGATGTCGCAGATCGACGGTCTCACCTACCAGCAGGTCGCTGACGAATTGAAGGTGTCGCTGGCTTCGGTCAAGCGCTACATGCGCGATGCGTTCCTTGCGTGCCTGAGCGTGGCATGAACCCGTCGATCGACCCGCTGATCCTCGGTGAAGCTGCCGACTGGATGGTGCAATTGCAATCTGGCAGCGCCACCGACGAGGATCGCCGTGCCATCGCCCGATGGCAGTGCCGCAGTGCCCAGCACGCCCAGGCCTGGCAACGGGCGGAGGCGATTCTCGGCGATTTCAACAGTGTGCCCGGCGCGATTGCCGGCGACACCCTCAAGCGCATTGGCCGCAAGAGATCCCTTGGCCGGCGCCAGGCCCTCGGGCTATTGCTGCTGGCGGGGCCGGCAAGCTGGCTGGCCTGGCAGCACAAACCCTGGCAGGCATGGACCGCCGACCAGCACACCGCCATCGGCGAACAACGCAACCTTACGTTACCGGATGGCACGCGGCTGCTGATCAACACCGCCAGCTCGCTGAATATCGCCTATACCGACCACGTGCGGTGTATAGAGTTGTTGCAAGGCGAAGTCATGATCACCACGGCCCAGGACCCTGCGCCGACTCATCGTCCGTTTATCGTGCAGACCCGCCACGGCACCGCCCGCGCGCTGGGCACGCATTTCAGTGTGCGGGTCGGTGAGCAGATCAGCCGCGTGGCGGTGATCGACGGGGCGGTGGAAATGCTGCCGCAGCATGCCAGCCGTGGGCTGATCCTCAAGGCCGGCGAGCAGAGCGCGTTCGGCAGCGACAGCGTGGCGGCGCTGGCGCCGCTGGATGTCGGCGCGCTGACCTGGGAGAACGGCATGCTGCTGGCGCAGCAGATGCGCCTGGCGGATTTGCTTGAGGAGTTGGGCCGCTACCGGCGTGGCGTGTTGCGCTGCCACGCCAGTGTGGCCGGGCTGAGCGTGTCCGGCGCGTTCCCGCTGCGTGACACCGATGCCAGCCTGCGTCTGTTGCAGGAAACCCTGCCGGTAACCATCAGCGGCTTGACCGGCTACTGGGTAACGATTGAGCCACGCTGAAATTTTTTACCTTTTCGCTGATACCTTTTTCGTTGTCGCCCGGTGTAGGGGAGAACCCTCAACTTTGCACCGCGCCGACAGGAATGCCCATGACCTTCACACCGCACCCCATCCGCCCTTTGAAGGCATTGACCCTGGCCGTCGCGCTGGCGGCCATTGCGCCGCTGCACAGCGCCGTGGCTGCCGAGGCGGCGACCAGCGCGGCGCGCAGCTACCAGATCGCGCCTGGGCCATTGGGTAATGTATTGGCGCAGTTTGCGGCGCTGTCGGGCGTGCCGTTGTCGTTTGACGCCACGTTGCTCAATGATCAGCGGAGCACAGGCTTGCAGGGCAGCTACACCACACAATCGGGCTTTATGCAGTTGCTGCAAGGCAGCGGCTATACGCTGCAAAGCGCCGGCAGCAATGGCTACACCGTCGTGCCACAGGCCGTTGGCGACGCGCTGGAGCTGGGCGCCACCACCATCAGCGGTGAAGGCGGGGCGCAGGCGGATACCTACGGCGGCGGGCAGGTAGCGCGTTCGGCACGGCTCGGCGTGTTGGGCAATCGCTCGATCAGTGATGTACCGTTCAGCGTGGTCAGCTACACCGCCAAGACCATCTCCGACCAGCAGGCACGCACTGTTGGGGATGTGCTGCTCAACGACGCCTCAGTGCGCCAGTCATCCGGCTTCGGCAACTTCTCCCAGGTGTTCACCATCCGTGGCCTGCCCTTAAACACCGATGACATTGCCTTCAACGGCCTGTACGGCGTGCTGCCTCGGCAAATCATCACCACCGAGGCGCTGGAGCGCGTCGAGTTGTTCAAAGGCCCCAATGCCTTCGTCAATGGTGTATCGCCGGCTGGCAGCGGCATTGGCGGCAGCGTCAACCTAGTGCCCAAGCGTGCCGAAGACATCGCCACCCGCAGCGTCACCCTAGACACCACCACCGACGGGCAATCCGGTGGTCACCTTGATCTGGGCCAACGCTTTGGCGAAGACAACCGCTTCGGCGCGCGGGTCAACCTGGCCAGGCATGGCGGCGACACAGCCATCGATGATGAATTCAAAGGCTCGCAACTGGTGGCCGTTGCCCTGGATTACCGTGGCGATCGCCTGCGCCTGGCCACTGACTTCGGCTATCAGAAAGAGCGCATCAACAACGGCCGTTCCGTGGTCTACCCCAACGGCACCCAGGTACCCAAGGCGCCGTCGGCCAAGGATAACTATGCGCAGGACTGGAGTTGGTCGGAGCTGGAGGACACCTACGGCATGTTCAATGCCGAGTACGACCTGAATGAAAACTGGACGGTCTATGTCGGTGGCGGTGCCAAGCACACACGCGAGAATGGTCAGTATTCGTCGTTGTATGTGGGCAACGATGGCAGCGGTCGCGTGGGCTTTTTGTACTCGCCCCATGACGAAGACAACAAGAGCGCCATGGCCGGCCTGAACGGGCATTTCAACACGGGGTCGGTGACCCATCAGGTCAACTTCGGACTGTCCGGCATCTGGGGTGAGCAGCGTTCAGCATTTGAGGCGATCCTGCAGGGCAACCGTCGGCCGGGCAATCTGTACAACCCGACCCAGGTACCGCGCCCGACCGTGACTTACTTTGGCAGCGATATCCACGACCCGCGCATCGTCGGTAAGAATCGCATCAAGAGTGCCGCCGTTTCGGACACGCTGGGCTTCATTGATGATCGCGTGTTGTTGACCGTTGGCGTACGTCGCCAGACCATCGAAGTGGATGGCTGGAACACCACGAGCGGCGCGCGCACCGCGAACTATGGCGAGTCCATTACCACGCCGGTGTATGGGCTTGTGGTCAAGCCGTGGGAGCACGTGTCGTTCTATGCCAACCGGATTGAGGGGCTGGCCCAGGGACCCACGGTGCCGACGGCTGTCGACATCACCAACAGTGGCGACGTATTTCCACCCAGTCGCAGTAAACAGACAGAAGCCGGGGTCAAGCTCGATTGGGAAAACTACGGTGCGACCCTCGGCGTATACCGCATCGAACAGCCCAACAGCGCGACCAACAATAACCCCGGTAGTGTGACGCCGCAGTTTCCCAACGGTACGCGGACGTTCAATGTCGACGGCGAGCAAATCAACAAAGGCGTCGAACTCAATGTGTTCGGCGAACCCCTCGACGGCCTGCGCCTGTTGGCCGGTGCCACGTGGATGCACACCGAATTGCAGAACACCTCCAACGGCCTTAGCGACGGCAACCGCGCCGCCGGCGTGCCGCGTTTCCAATATAACCTGGGGGCCGACTGGGACATCCCCGGCCTCCAGGGCGCCGCCGTCAACGCGCGGATGCTGCGTACCGGTGGGGAATACGTCAACGCCACCAACACCCTGAACATCCCGGCCTGGACCCGCGTCGATCTCGGCGCCCGCTACGGCTTCAAGGCCGATGACAAGTACATCACTTTGCGCGCCAATGTCGAAAACGTGGCGAACAAAGCGTACTGGGCGTCGGCGTCGACGGCCAATAACTACCTGACCCAGGGCGAGCCGCGTACGGTGAAGCTGTCGGCCACGGTGGACTTCTAAGCGGTAAACACGGTCCACTGTAGGCGCGAGCGTGCTCGCGCCTACAGGAGAATAAAATGAACACGCCACAGACCGTTATCGACTTCTGGAAAAGTGCCGGCCCCAAACGCTGGTTCGCCAAGGACGATGCCTTCGACGCCACCTTCCGCAACACTTTCCACGCCACCCACCTGCAAGCCGCCCGGCGTGAATTGGAAAGCTGGCTGGACTCAGCCGAAGGCACCCTGGCCTTGCTGATCCTGCTCGACCAATACCCACGCAACGCCTTTCGCGGCACCGCGCATATGTTCGCCACCGACCCGCTCGCGCGCCTGTATGCCCAGCGCATGGTGGACGCCGGGCTCGACCGGCAGGTTGAGCCGGCATTGCGTGCGTTCTGTTATTTGCCGTTCGAACACTCGGAAGACCCAAAGGACCAGCAACGCTCCCTGACCCTCAACCAGCAGTTGGACGCCAACACCTACCGCTGGGCCAAGCAGCACGCGCAGATCATCGAGCGCTTCGGGCGTTTTCCCCATCGTAATGCGGTGCTGGCCAGGGACACCACGGATGAAGAACGCGCCTTTCTGGACAAGGGCGGTTTTGCCGGTTAACCCGCTATTCCGTCCAGGAATGCCCCCATAAAAACAGCGCATTGTCTTTCCCGCCGCACATCTCGTAGCGTAGGGCTTCACCCAAGGAGCCCCGCCATGAACCAGCCCCCGTTACGCCTCTACGTTGATTCGCTCTACACCAGCCCGTACGCGATGTCGGTGTTCGTGACCCTGCGGGAAAAAGGCCTGGCCTTCGACCTGGTCACCCTGGACCTGGAGGCCGCGCAAAACCAGACGGCCGATTTTGCCCAGCTGTCCGTGACCCAGCGGGTGCCGACCCTGGTGGAAGGCGATTTTGCCTTGTCGGAATCCTCCGCGATTACCGAATACCTGGACCAGGCCTACCCCGAGACCAGTGTGTACCCGGCCGATCCAAAACAGCGGGCGAGGGCGCGACAGGTACAGGCGTGGTTGCGCAGTGACTTGCTGCCGATTCGCCAGGAGCGTTCGACCCTGGTGGTGTTTTATGGGCAGAAAATGCCGCCGTTGTCAGCGCACGCCCAAGCGGCAGCACGCCGCTTGATCAGTGCGGCGCAGGTGCTGCTGGCGGGTGACCCGTCGTACTTGTTCGGTGAGTGGTGCATTGCTGACCTGGACCTGGCCGTGATGCTCAATCGCCTGATCCTCAACGGCGACAGCGTGCCCGCCGAGCTGGTGGACTACGCGCAACGCCAGTGGAGCCGGCCATCGGTGCAGGAATGGCTCAACCAGCCACGTCCTGCGCTGTAGCGTTTGCGGTCATTTGCGCCACGCGCCGGTCCAGGTCTTCCCAGTCCGCCATGCCCAGCACCCGCGTGGTGTTCAAACCACGCAGGTAGCCGCGCAATTGTTGGGCGCTGGCGCAGACCTGGTCTGGGTCGGCGTTCGGGGCCTGCAGCACGTGTTCATAGTCGGCCAGGTAATCGGCGACTCGCTCGCGAAACTCCGGCAAGACCGCTTCACGAATACGGTCGAAGGTTTTCTGGTGGGGCTTCATGGCGGCTCCTTATAAGATTTATCGCGACACTATCGCTTCAGATAATAGTCACCATCACGCATCGCAAGTTCTGTTTTTACAGGGAAAGCGCAAAATTGCCCCATCGAGACGCTGTTCAAGGAAATGCGCGATGAGGACGATTATTCAGCTGGGTTTAATGATTCTGATGCTCGGCTCTGTGGTGGTGAGCAATGCTGCCATCGCCGATGAACTACGTACAGGCCATTTGCTACCTATCGTCGGTAGCGTAAACTCCCTGCAGCATGCGCAATCGGTGGGCGTGTTGTTAAGCGATAACACCCGCGACAACCTCAGCTACCTTGAACGCTACCACGACATGGCCTTGAATGGCGCCAAGGATGCCCTTGACGGGCGTATCCGCGAGGCGTTCGTCAACAGCTCCGACCCGGAACTGGCCATTGATTGGTTGATGAGCTCGCTGCAGGGAACCTTTCTGTCGGTGACGGTCTACGACAACCTGGATGCCCTGGTGCAGGCTCACCCCGATGTGGTGGTGATGCTCGATACCCATAACCAACTGCTGACCCAGCGTAACGATCAGGTCGAGGCGCGCTTTACTGCGCGGTTCTATGACGCAGATCTGCAATACATCGCCAAGGCCGAAGGCTCGGTGCACAGGCAGGTGCCTTCGGTGTGGGTGCACGACAAGGCCGCACCGGAGATTGCCGCGCGGATCGAGCAGCAGCGGGATGTACAACTCGACGCCCTGAAGCAGTTCGATGCCTCGCTCAAGGCGCTGGTTCGCGCGGGTTGATGTGAACCTTTATTTTTATACTCGGGATTTTTTCATGCGCTCTTTTTTCGTACCGGCCGCGGCCCTGTTGCTGGCCGGTTGTGTTTCCGCCCCCAACAGTCCGACCTTGACCCTGCAAACCAGCAAAAGCCCGGAAGCCTATGTGCTCTGCGTACTGCCCAAGCTGGAAAAACACGGCATCACCTCCACCGTGACGCAGAACTCGCGCCACGCCAAGGTGGTGTTGACCAGCAAGATTGCCGCCGATGACGTGCTGGAGGTCTACAAGGCCGGGGACGGCGGCAAGGTGTTTTTGTATGAGCGCAAGCCGCTGGCGTCGACCATCACGCCGTCGCGGCTTGAACAGGTTGCGCAGGACTGCAGATAACCAATGTGGGAGGGGGGGCCTCCCACATTTGAATCTGCATAAGGCCTAAGGTCTGACTTCGCTGCTGAAGCTGTTAACCGTTTTCACCAGCCCTTGAGCGGCCAGCGCCACCAACTCCCCACCTTTCTCCACCGTCGCCAGCGCCGGGTCCGAGCCCATGCGCCCGTCGGGGAAGCGGGCGCGGAAGTCCAGGGCTTCACGGATCGGCCCGGTGTTGGCGATTTGCGGGGAGTAGTTGGCCGACTTGATCGCGTCCGGGTACGCCCACTGCGTCACCGCGATCTCCGAGGGTGTGGCATGGCTGCCATGGCCCACCGGAAATTGGCGGTGCGCCAGGTCGGTGACGCCTTCCAGGTCCCACCAGTTCACCAGCTTCAGCGCAAACCCGGCAGGGCGACGGCTAAAGCTCGCCTCGGCGTACAACTCGGAGAACGCCGCTTCAATCGTGGCGATATTGCCGCCGTGGCCGTTCAAAAACAGGATCTTGTCGAAACCATGCCCGGCCAGCGAGCGCACCCAGTCGCCAATCGCCGCGATAAAGGTGGAAGGGCGCAGGGAAATGGTGCCGGGGAAGCCCAGGTGGTGCTGGGCCATGCCGATATTGAAGGTCGGGCCGATGAGGATGTCGGCGTTCTTTTGCGCCTCATGGGCGATGATTTCCGGGCACATCCAGTCGGTGCCCAGCAGGCCGGTGGGGCCGTGTTGTTCGTTGGAGCCGATGGGGATCACCACCGTGCGGCTGCGTTCCAGGAACTGCCCGATCTCGATCCAGGTCGATTGATGTAGAAGCATGCGAAGCTCTCTTTTATCTGTGGGGACAGGCTAACCGCCACGGATTGTACGACTACTCGCCACCTGTTGGGGTTTGCAATTGAGGTACGTCGAGGACTTCAACCAACGCTGGTCGGGGTACCACGAAAACATGAACTGCCCATCCTTGAGCTTATCCACCACCTGGCGCGCCACCTGCGGGCGCACGGCCGGGCAACCCTGGCTGCGGCCAATGCGGCCTTCGCGCTTGCTCCACAAGGGGCTGACGTAGTCGGCGGCGTGAATCACGATGGCGCGGTCGCGGGCCTGGTCGTTGAACCCCGGCTCCAGGCCGTCCATGCGCAGCGAGTAGCCATGGGTGCCGAGGTAGCTTTCCTGGGTGCGGAACAGGCCCAGGCTGGATTGGTGGCTGCCTTCCAGGTTGGAGAACTGGGTGGCGAAGTTTTCCCCGGACTTGGCGCCGTGGGCCACCAGGTCGCGCAACACCAGGGTTTTCTTGCGCAGGTCGAAGATCCACAGCCGACGGGCGGTTGAAGGCTGGGAATAGTCAATCACGGCCAGGCGCTCGGAGCGTTCCTCGCCATTATTGACCGCGCATTGCACGGCGCTCAGGGCGCTTTTCAGTACAGTGGGATTGAGTTCTGGAGCCGAGCGCGCCAGGCTGCTATACAAGGAAGGAGGGTTGCCATTGGCGGCGAGCGCAACATTGCTCAGTAAAGCCAGGCCTACGGTGACCAAACCGAGGCGGCATATAAAAGTCAGCATCTACAGTACATCCCCCACTGTGGATTGGAGCAAAGCTATTGTTCAAAAAACACGCATGTTACTTGAGCATTTGCCTGCTCGTTGCACCATTGGTCGCCACAGCCGACGTGCTGCCGGTCGAGCCGTTGCCGGTCACGACGCCAGCGCCGGTCGAGCTGGCCCCGGTGCAACAGGCGCTGGCGCAACTGCCCAGCGTCTGCCCCGGCCTTGCCGCGCAGATAGACGCCGCCGCCCAACTGCGCCTGCAAGCGCTCTACCAGCAGCAGGGTAATGGGCCGCTGTGGTCCGCTAATGATCGCCGCGAGGCACTGCACGCCCAATTGCAGATGCTCGCCGATGACGGGTTGGACCCCACCCACTATAGTCTGCCTGCGGCGGATGCCATGGCCAATGTGCTGTGCAGCGACATCGACCTCAGCCGGCACTACCTGCAAGCCCTGCAGGACCTGCATTACGGACGCCTGCAGCAATCGCGCTTCGAGCCGCTGTGGCATTCGCAGCCGCCCACCCGTGACCCCGACACCGAAGTGCTGGCCCTCGCTGCCGTCGGCCTGCACGACATGGCCCAAGCCTTTGACCAGGCGCGCCCCAGCGCCGATCTGTACCGCAGCCTGCGTAACGCTTATTCCACCGTGCGCCTGCAACCCTTGCCCCATTGGGACCCGGTCGGCAGCGGGCCGTTATTGCGTCCCGGCATGGACGACCCGCGCGTCCCCGAACTGGCCCGTCGGCTCCACAGCGGTGGCTACCTGTCCGACGAACCCAAGGGCGCGGGCAAACAATACGGTCCGGAACTGGTCACGGCGGTGAAGGCCTTCCAGCTCAGCCACTCCTTGCAATCGGACGGCGTGATCGGCGCTGGCACCGTGGCCGAACTCAATATCAGCCCGGCCATGCGCCGCGAACAACTGCGCATCAACCTCGAGCGTTTCCGCTGGCTGGCCCAGGACCTGGAACCCGAAGGCGTGCTGGTCAACGTCGCCGCCGCGCAACTGAGCGTGTACCAGAGTGGCATCCCGGTGTGGCAAACGCGCCTGCAAGTAGGCCGTGCCGAACGCCAGACGCCGCTGCTCAAGTCCCGCATCACCCGGCTGACCCTCAACCCCACCTGGACCATCCCGCCCACCATCATGCGTGAGGACAAACTCCCGGCCATCCGCCTCAACCCCGAATACCTGCGCCAGCAGAACCTGCAAGTGCTCGACGCCGAAGGCCACCCGCTGGCGCCGGAAAATATCGACTGGGCGCGCCCCGGCAACATCCTCCTGCGCCAGGAAGCCGGCCCGCGCAACCCGCTGGGCAAGATCGTGATGCGCTTCCCCAACCCGTACTCGGTGTACCTGCACGACACCCCCAGCCAACCGCTGTTCACCAAAGGGCCACGGGCATTCAGCTCCGGCTGCGTCAGGGTCGAACAACCGTTGTTGCTGCGCGACCTGCTGGTAAGCCCGGCCGAACGTGCACGCACCGATGAACTGCTGGCCACCGGCGTGACCCACGAATTCAGGCTGGCCACCCCGGTGCCGGTGCTGTTGGGCTATTGGACGGTGCAGGTCGATGGCCAGGGTGACCTGGTGTATGCGCCGGATATTTATGGGCGCGACCTGGTGTTGATGAAGGCGATGGGGAGCGTGCTCTAGGGCATTGCCGTGTGGGCGACGATTAACGCGACGGCCTCGGTGGCTGTCACGGAGGCCGTGTCGAGGGTCAGCACGGGCTGGTCCCAGCGCTCGTACTCATGCGCCGATACCGACTGCCAAGTCGGCGGAGTCAACCCAGGAATGTCGCCCGTACGGGTTTCCACACGGCGCCGGTGTTCCTGCGCGTCTGTACACACCACCTGAACATTGATCAGCGCCGCGTCTGCCATCGCGGCCGTCGCTGTCCAGGCTGCCCGGCTTTCCTGCACCGGGTTCACGCAATCGGCGACGACCCTATGGCCCAACTGCAAGTTACTCAGCGCCAGCGCATTCGCCACGCCGTAACCGCTGGCACCGACATCACCCGCCAATACGCCCGCGTCGCGAATGGCCTGTTCGATCACATCGATGCGCAGGTAAACCGCACCGGTCTGGTGTGCCAGTTCGCGGGCAATTGTGGTTTTGCCAGTGCCGGGTAGGCCGCTGAAGACGATAAGCATGCTTGACGCTCGATAAGGTCGGGGCGGTTCAGGGTATCCTCCAGTTCCCCCACCGGTCGACCCCAGGACAGCCCATGACCTTGCCGTTCACAAAGATGCACGCCCATGGCGACGATTTCATCATCATCGATCGCCGTGGCCTGGACGACCCCGTCACCCCGGAAGTCGCACGCCGCCTGGGCAATCGCCACACCGGCATCGGTTTCAATCAGCTGGCCGTGGTGCTCGACTGCGAAGACGCCGCCGCGCGCGTCAAATTCTGGAACCCCAACGGCACGCCGCTGGCAACCTGCGGCAGCGCCACGCGTGGGGTGGCCGACCGCTTGATGCATGAAACCCGCAGCGATTCGATTGTGCTGCGCACCGACCGTGGCCTGCTGACCTGCGTGCGCGAGGCGGGGCGGCGGGTGTCGGTGGACATGGGCGCGCCGTCGCTGGACTGGGCGGCCGTGCCGCTGGCCGAGGCCATGGATACATGTACGTTACCGCTAGCGGGCAACCCGGCGGCGTGCAGCATGGGCAACCCCCATTGCACGTTTTTCGTGGCCGATATCAACGCCATCGACCCGGCCGCCGTGGGCCCGACGCTGGAAGTTCACCCGCTGTTCCCGGCCAGGACCAATGTGCATTTCGTAGAGGTGCTCGACCGTGGGCATATCCGCCTGCGCATCTGGGAGCGTGGCGGCGGCGTGCCGTTGGGGTCCGGTTCGTGTTGCTGCGGCGCGGTGGTCAATGGCATCCGCCGTGGCTTGCTGGATGCCACGGTGCAGGTGCAGTGCGACGGCGGTACGGTTACGGTGCATTGGGACGGGCAGGGCGGTGTGGTGTTGACGGGCAGTGTGGAGCCGATCATGCAAGGCAGTGCCTACCTGTTCTGAAACGTCACCGTGAAGGTGGTGCCGGCCGTGGCACAGGAACGCACGGTCACATCGCCGCCATGCACCCTCGCCAATTCCCGCACGATATACAGGCCCAGGCCCACGCTGCGCACGTCGCTGCCTTGGTCGGTGCCACGGGTCATGGGCTCGAACAACCCGGCCAGCAAGGCTTCGGGAATCGCCGTGCCGTGGTTGTGCACCGCCACTTCGCAAGCGCCGTCATCCAGGCGCGAGGTGATGGTGATCGGCCGTTGCGGGTCGCCATAGGCCACGCTGTTGGCCACCAGGTTGCCGATGATCTGCTGCACGCGATCGGCATCCAGGCAGGCGTCGCCACGGCCTTGTGCCTGGTGCTCCAGCGTTGCCTTGGGGAACGCCACACGCAGTTCGTCCACCGCGCGATGGATCACCTCGTGCAGGTCCAGCGGCGCCGCCTTGATGGTGATGCCGTGACCAACCCGTGCCTGGGTAAAGTCCAGCAGGTCGGCAATCATACGTTGCGCGCGCTCGGACGACTGGCCGATATGCCCCAGCAACTGGCGTTCCTTGGCGGTGCGTTCGCCACGGTTGAGAAAGTCCGACGCCATGCGAATCGCCGTGAGTGGGTTTTTCAGGTCATGGCTGACAATCGCGACCATTTGCTCGGCAAACAGCGCGCGACGCTGAGCGATAGCGTAGGCCTCCTTCAGCTCGGCCTGGGCTTGCTGCAACGCGACTTCGGTGGCGGTTTTTTCCTGCAACAGTGCTTCGGCCAGGTTGCGTGCGTTGAGCAACTCGCGTTCGTACTTGTCGCGGTCGGTGGTGCCGAACAGCGCCAGGTCGTACACCACGGCGCCGGCCTGTTCGCGTTTGTTGCCGTTGAGCAGCACGGTCACCTTGTGGCCGTCGCGGTGCAGCATGTCCAGCTTCACCTCGGTGACGCTGCCGTGCATGCGCAGCATCGGCGCCAGGTGGGTCTGGTGGAAGATCCGCCCGCCCATGCTCAGCAGGTCCTGGAAGTGCCGGCCATGCAGCTCGGCGATGCTGAACCCCAGCCAGTCGCTGAAGCGCGCGTTGGCCTGCAGGATCGTGCCATCTTCCGTGGTGACGGCCAGGGCGCAGGCGGCGCTGTCGAACAGCTCAGCCGGCACGTGCGGGCATCCACGGCACCAGGAAAGCGTCCATGGCCGCCGCGCAGGCCTGCGGCGCGCTCATGTGCGGGCAATGGCCGACATTGTCCACCAGGCAATAGGTGCTGTTGGGCAGCACGCTGTGCAGGTATTCGCCCACGGCCACGGGCGCGATCAGGTCGTTGCTCGATTGCAGGATCAACACCGGCGTGGGCAGGCCGATCACGTCCTGGCGGTTGTCCGACATAAAGGTCACTCGCGCGAACTGCTTGGCGATGTCCGGCTCGGTGCGACAGAAACTCTCGGTCAGCTCGTCGCTCAGCGCCGGTTGGCCGGGTGCACCCATGATCACCGGGGCCATGGCGCTGGACCAGCCGAGGTAGTTGCTGTCGAGGGTGTCGAGCAGGTCGTCGATGTCGGCGCGTTTGAAACCGCCTACGTAACCGTCGGCATCGATATAGCGTGGCGACGGGCCGATCATCACGTGGGCGGCGACACGGCCGGGGGCCAGGCGGTCGGCGAGGGTGCCGATCATCGCACTGACCGAGTGCCCCACCAGAATCACCGGGCCCTCGGCGAAGGCGTCGATGATCTCGTTCAAGTCGCGGGCATAGCCGTCCAGTGCGCTGTACTTGGCCTTGTCAAAGGCGTTGAGGTCGGAGAGACCGGCGCCCACCAAGTCATACATCACCACGCGAAAACGGTCTTTGAACTGCGGCGCGAGATAGTTCCACATGGCCTGGTTGCAGCCAAAACCATGGGAAAACACCAGGGTCGAGTGCCCATCACCCATCACGTTGACGTTGTTGCGCTGGAGTAGGCCCATGGGGAATCTCGAAGTTATGGCGTATTGCTATGTGTGCTGCAGTTTAGATAGTCGATGGCTTTGGGTCACGCGTTATAGCGTTGATAAGGTAAAGTCAGCGCCTTCAGGAAGAAACTTCAGGTAACAAACATGATGCGGTGGTTGCGGCAATCCGTCTTGAGTCTGCTGGTATTGATCTCCGCCAGCCTGTTTATCACCGCCCAGGCCGAGACTTCGCCCATCGGCGTGGCCCTCGACCAGCGGGTGATCGACCTCACCAACACTCTTGACGCCGACACCACCACTCGCCTGAAAGACCAACTCGCCGCCCTTGAACAGCGCAAAGGCGCGCAGGTTGGCGTATTGCTGGTGCCGACCACCGGTGGCGCCAGCATCGAGGACTACGCCAATCAACTGTTCCGCGCCTGGAAACTGGGGCGCAAGGACGTCAACGACGGCATCCTGCTGGTCGTGGCCAAGGACGACCGTAAGGTGCGCATCGAGGTGGGCTATGGCCTGGAAGGCACGGTGACCGACCTGCTGGCCCACCGCATCATTGAAGAACACATCACCCCGGCGTTTCGCCAGGGCGACTATGCCGGCGGTGTGGTCCAGGGGGTGAACGATCTGGTGCTGCTGGTGGACGGCGGTGACCTGCCGCAGGTGACAGGGCCGGGGGTTGCTCCCGAGGCCATCGCGGTGTTGCTGGCGTTTATCCTTGGCGCCATCGGCGGCGTGTTGATCGCCGCGCGCAAGCTGGGCTGGCGTGGGGCACTGATCGCTTCGGCGGCCGTCACCGTGTTGCTGGTGGTGTTCGCCGGGGGCCGGGAATGGCCGATGTACCTGCTGGTATTGCCGCTGACCCTCCTGATTGGCGGCGCCACCTTCGGCGCATTGTGGCTGGCGCGCACCGCGTTCTACTGCGTGATAGGGCTGTTGGCCTACATCGTCGGGGTGGTGATAGCCAATCGGTTTGTGGAGGTCAGTTATATCCATTGGCTGGTGTGGCCGTTTGGCGGGGCGTTGGTGCTGGGCTTGTACCTCGGGTTGTTCTTCGTCATCAAAGCCTCCTGGAAAAAGAGCCCGCGCTTTTTCCTCCTGCGTGCGCTGGCGGTCATGGCCATCTACGTCGCTGCGGGGACACTGTTTGGGCACGGGTATCAGGGCTGGATTGTGGCGATTCCAGTGGCCTCCTTCGTGGCGTTTATCGTGTTTGTGCAGAGCATCGCCAGTGGAGGCTCGGGGTCGGGCGGTGGCTCCAGTTCGAGTTCCAGCGGGTCCAGTTCCAGCAGTAGCTCCAGCAGCAGCTCCTCGGGGGGCGGTGGTTCCAGTGGTGGCGGCGGGGCGTCGGGGAGTTGGTAAACAGGATGCGGTCCTTGCAGCAATGGGTCCTGAGTCTGCTGGTGCTGGTGTGCGCCGGCCTGTTTGTCACTGCGCAGGCCGACACTTCGCCTATCGGCGTCGCCCTTGACCAGCGGGTGATCGACCTCACCCACACCCTCGACGGCGCCACCATCACCCGCCTCACCGACCAACTCGCCGCCCTTGAGCAGCGCACAGGCTCGCAGGTCGCCGTATTGCTGGTGCCCACTACCGGCGACGCCAGCCTTGAGGACTACACCAACCAACTGTTCCGCGCCTGGAAACTGGGGCGTAAGGGCGTCAACGACGGCATCCTGCTGCTGGTGGCCAAGGAGGACCGCAAGGTGCGCATCGAAGTGGGCTACGGGCTGGAAGGTACCGTGACCGATTTGCTGGCCCACCTCATCATTGAAGAGCACATTCTCCCGGCGTTTCGAGAGGGCAACTATGTGGGCGGTGTTGCCCGGGGTGTGAATGATCTGATCACTCTGGTGGATGGTGGTGATCCGCTCAAGATCGCTGATCCGGGGCTGCCACTTGGCGCCATTGCCGTGTTGCTGGCGTTTGTGATCGGCGCCGGCGGCGGCGTACTGATGGTTACCCGTAAGCTGCACTGGCGCGGCGCCTTGATTGCCACGGCGGTGCTCACGGGACTGGTCGTCGCTTCTGTCGGGGGTAGTGATTGGCCGGTCTATCTCCTGGTATTTCCGGCGAACATGCTGATCGGTGGCGCCGTTTTTGCTGCGCAGTGGCGTGTGCGCACGGTGTTCTACTGCGCGTTGGTGCTGTTGATCTACATCGTCGCGGTGGCGATCGCGTACCTGTGCGTGGGTATCCATTTCATGGAATGGACGGAGTGGATGGAGTGGTCGCTGGGTGCCCTGGTGACGTTGCTGATTTACTGGGCAGTATTCGACGCGATCAAGGAGTCCCGCAGAGATAGCCCGGAGTCGTTCTCCTTGCGTTTGTCGGTGTTGTTGGTGGTTTACCTGGCAGGGGCTGTGTTCACAGTGTTTGAGTACGTTGCCGGTGATTGGCCGTACGTGATTTTCCTGATCCCGTTTCCTGCAGTCCTTATCTTTGACAAGCCCCGCGGCGGTCGTCGTTCGAGGTCACTCCGCAGGTCCGGTTCGAGCTCCGGCAGCTCTTCCGGCAGCCGTTCTTCCGGGGGCGGTGGCTCCAGTGGCGGTGGCGGGGCGTCGGGGAGTTGGTAACCAATGGCTGACATTATTCCCACCAGGGCGAGACCCCTGGCAATCGGCTATTTGGCAACCCCCTGAACGTTACAGCCGCTTGGACAGAAACACGCGACTGCTGCCTGCCGGTTCACAAGGGACCTCCCCAAACCGCACCCATCCATGCTTTTCATAAAACCTCGGGGCCTGAAAACTGAGGGTATAGAGCACCGCGTTCGTGCAGCCGCGACGCCGGGCTTCGTGCTCAAAGGCTTGCAGCAACCGGCTGCCGAGGCCTGTACCGCGCAGGGTCTCGGGCAGGTGGAACAGGTCGAGAAAGGCCGTGCCCAGGGTGGTTTTGCCGGTGATGCCGCCGAGGACTTGCCGCGTGGTGGGATCCTTGATCAACACCGACAGTGGCTGGCGATCGTTGAAGCCCGTGATGGCTTCATTGAACGCGGCAAGACCGCTGCCGAGAAGGTGTTCGGCGTCGGAGGTGGCTTGGTCGCTGATTTCAATGAGGGGTGCAGTCATCACGGCTTCCAGGTGGTATTAGTTGCGTGGCCATCCGCCCATGTTATCGGGCCTGGCTTCGAAGTCTATCGCCTCGCGATACGGATCACCGAGGTTGGCGTATCGACCGTTACCGGCGGCCTGGGTGGGTTGCCAGCTTTGGGTGTTGGGATCGAATACTTCGGCATCATCCCCGGCTGTTTGATCCAGGGGGTTGTGCCTTGGCTTGTCGTTATCAAAACCGCCTATTTCCACCGCCTGGTACATCGCTGCGTGGGGGTTAAAACCATTGATTGAAGACATCACTGAACCTCTCTGAGTGCGTAAGAAAAAGACCAACAGAACCCGCCTTGGCGAGTTGCATCGCAGGCTACAGAAGCCGGAATGGCCGTTCAATCAGGCGGTTTTAGACGGGTGTAACGGTTTAAAACTGTGGTGGCAGAGATTCAGCGACTGGCGGTTTTGGCTATCGGCAGTGTCTTGAAAAACGGTGCGTAGTGCGAGGTCTGGCGTCAGATATTGGCGCTGGTCCCCAGGTTTTTAAACCTTGTCATTCATTTATGTGCGTAATGACTCTTTGCGCCTACACAACGCGATACAAGAGGCGTGTTGTTAATGTGCCGCGTTAAAGAGCCATCACCATCTCATGCCAGGCCATGCCGCCATGATCCGAGGGTGAAGGGCGCACATAGGTGTAGCCCATGCGCGCGTACAACGGCACATGCTGTTCCTTGCACATCAGGTGAATCGTGCGCTTGCCCATCGCGCGCATGCGCTGCACGAACTCGATCATCAGCACCTTGGAATACCCCTTGCCCTGATGCGCCGGGTCGACCACCACCGACATGATCACCACATTCGGCGCCTCGGCCGAATGCCCCACCAGTTCCTTGAACGCCTCGTCCGACATCACCACTTCATGGGCGCAGCCACCATTGATAAACCCCACCACCTCGCCCTCGGCTTCCAGGATCAGGAAGCCTTGCGGGTATAGCGCAATGCGTGTGGCGATCTTTTCCAGGGTCGCGGCTTCGTCGCCTTCATAGGCAGTGATTTCTATCTCGAAGCAACGAGCGGCGTCGGCGGGTAGGGCGTTGCGCAGGGTGAGGGCGGGCATGCGGGTTCCTGGAGTTGTGAACGAAAGAACGCATGATAGATACAAAACCACCCTGTGGCACGGTCTACCGGCATGCCCTCGTTATCTACGGGGTAGAGGCGACGAGCTTGAAAAACGGCTCGTTCGTCAAGGCCCCGGTCTGGGCGGCCGAACCCTCGTGGGAGCCGTCGAGCTTTCGCGCGGCGATGGCGGCGGTACAGACGCTATCAAGTCCTTGTCTTGCTCAAATGACAGATCCCTGAAACCAGAAAACCCGCCAAGGCGGGTTTCTTTATAGTTAAATCGACGGCCCGAATCAGTGGGGCATCCACCCCATCATTCTGTCGGGCTTACATCGACAATCCGGGCGTGACGCAGTGCTTCGTTGATCTGTTTACCGAAATTGTTCACGTTTTCGAGCCTTACAGGGCTGAATGTGTCATCGGGACAGTCTGGGTGAAACTTGATGCTGACCGGCCACACCCTTTGTGGCGGGGTGGTGTAGTCAGCAACATGAGGCGAACCAACGCTCACACTGGCGTCGGATATTCCGTTCTGCTTGGCCAGTTCATGAAAGAGCTCCGTCGTTGCAGACATATTGTCATCGGTGACAATGACTCGGATGACGTCTCGGTCCGGCATGCCTGGCGCAGGGGGCATACGCAACGCTTCAGGCGCTTCAGGCCGTGTCGGCGGGGTGTGGGAGGAAGGAGGGGGTTGAATACCTTGCATGGTAATTACCTGTAAGTTTGAGGGTTGGATTGATCGCTTCACTGAGTGGCCGATTCAACGTGCAAGGTTCCTGGCATCCAGGGCGCTGAGTGAATGGAAATGTTGCCGGTATTACCCCCGTTTGGGTGTAGGCCTCAAAAACCAGAAAACCCGCCAAGGCGGGTTTCCTCACCGCTCAAATCACATCAACTCACCGCAGGCGCACCAAGCCCTCGACGCTCGATCACCGTAAACACATCCGCCACATCCTGGACCATGATCCGGGCGGTATTGGCAACGGTATTGATGTCGTGCTCGGCATAGTCGGACACGTTGGCACAGGCCATCAGGTGCAGGTAGGCGAGGGCTGCCTGGATGCGACGTTGAATGCAGCGAGCTTCTATCGGGCGTGTGGATATGCGGGGGGAGCGGCAGGCGATTTACTATGCGCCGTCGGGGCTGGCCCTGGCGTGTATACCGATGGTTAAGCGACTAAGCGCCTGACGCACAACGCAGGATCCCTCTGTGGGAGCGCTCGAGCTTTAGCGATGCCGCGATGGAGGTGGTACAGACGCTATCAAGTGCTTGGCTGGCGACCACTTTGTCTGGCGGTTAGGCATCGCACGCCAGATACAGCGATGCATTTTTTGGAAAGTCCAATAAAGTGAGTTTTTCGATGCTGTCTATTTGTTGTGGTGTAAGCAGGTAGTCATAGACACAATCGTTTTCATCCTCCCAGCCCATGATAGGAAGCAAATCGGCGGCTGTTAAGTCGAGCGCAATTTCAGTCGAAATATTCTCGCTTCCCGCTGGAACTACGTAGATCAGATGCTTCATGGATCTATCCTCCTTGTGTCGTCTGCGTCTTTGGTTCGTTCACCTGTAATAGGGTCAAACTCGCCCAAGTGTTTGCCTCTCTTGGTGTACTTCTCAACTTTGCCTCGTTCGAAGTCCCACTCGTAGATATAGCCTGGCTCTTTCCAGCGGGGTCTAAGCTTGCCTCCGCCTTTGACACCGGTATGCAGGCGCATCTGCGACCGTGCTCGCTGCACCGAGCGCAACTGCTCTTCGCTATACAATGCGCTATCGCCCAACTCTCCCGGCCAAGCCAACCCCACTACACCGGCCAACAAGCCAGCGGCTATAGACCCAGCGGCGGCGACAGCCGACTCCACTACCACCGTACGCAACGCCAGCTGCCCCAAACCGACCGGCAAGGCGCTGCCATCGATCTGGCGCAGGTGTACTGCGCCCCGGGTGTCCATCTCGCGTCCACCCAACAGGCTGAAATGGCCATACTCGCTGATCAACTCCAGCGGTACGTAACCGTCGGGGTCCGTATAGTGAGTGAGGCCATCTGGCAGTTGGCAGGGTTTGAGGAAGGTGCAGCCGGGAGGCCTGGTTGGCTTAGGCATTGGGGCTGGGGGGGGGATGAATAAATCGATAGGTGGCGAATAGGACACACGCGATGGCTGCGGGGTGAGGATTCGCCGTTTGAGTTGTTCTTCTTCGGTGATCGGGTAGGCGCGTTCAGACATGACGGGCTCACTTCCTTGTGTGGGGAAGTGAGCCTAGGGGGAGGATCAGGCGGCGGGAATTGGCATTATTCGATGGTAAACGTGGGAAAAGTAGGCAGAAAATACAGCTTGCTTCGAATACTGCGATTTTTATTTATTTGTCTAGGTTTGGTTTCAATTGATTTGGCTAACGCTGGAGCTTCATCCGCGTGCGTCACTGAGTGGCTTTGAGGTATAGCGCGTCGAGCGGAGGGTTCAGTTCCTCCAGTTTAGTGGTTTGCCCTCAAGTCCTTGTCTTGCTCAAATTACAGATCCTCGGAACCAGAAAACCCGCCACAGCGGGTTTCCTCACCGCTCAAATCACATCAACTCACCGCAGGCGCACCAAGCCCTCGACGCTCGATCACCGTAAACACATCCGCCACATCCTGGACCATGATCCGGGCGGTATTGGCGACGGTGTTGATGTCGTGCTCGGCATAGTCGGACACGTTGGAACAGGCCATCAGGTGCAGGTAGGCGAGGGCGGCGTTGAGACGCTCACTGGCGCTGGCATGCAGCTCGCTGAGTGGGGCGTCGCTGTCGATCAGCAGCACGGGGTAGTCGGTTGCGGTTTGGGATATGGGGGTGAAGCGGCGGGGCGGGTGTTGAGTTGTCATAAGGTTCGATTCTATTTTGGCTAAAAAGAACTGCCACCTTGCTGCTGCGAAACAGATTGGGTGGCAACTGTGCGCGGGTTCGCAGACCAGGAAGAATCACACCCGGCAGACCCGAAGGTCTCCCACGCACAGCCGCCATAAAGCGAGACGCAGGCGTACTCCGCCTGAGGGTCTGATGACTGTGCAGGTTGATTCTATTTTGTAGGGCTGCGAAACCCTGTCGCTGACCAAAGCCGGCGACGCGGCGAACTATAAAGTGCCGCTAGCCGAGGTGCAACCGACTAGCCGAACGACGGCATCGGCCTAAGGGCTTGATAAGATTAAACTGCCAAAGCGGGAGCAAGCTCCCTCACCTCCGTTATTCATTCACCCGACCGGGCCATGAAAACGCATGAAGGAACGACCCCATGCTGGAAATAAAACGCGCCACCCCCACCGACGCCAACGCCGCTTTTGACATCCGCCGCGAAGCCATCCGCAGCCAATGCATCGGCGCCTACACCGTCGAACAAATGGCGCTCTGGACGCGCGGCAAGGCCGAGGACGGCTACAGCGCGCTGATGGAAAAATCGTTCTACCTGGGTTGCTTGAACGGTGAACCGGTGGCCACCGGCATGCTCGACCCGGCCAACAACGAAGTCGGCGCGTTGTTCGTGTTGCCCGCATTCACCGGGCGCGGGTATGGCAAGGCGATGCTGGAGCACCTAGAGCATGTCGCACGGGAACTGGCGATTGAAGAGGTGGTGCTGGACGCGACGTTGAATGCTGCGAGTTTTTATCGCGCGTGTGGCTACGTGGGCGATGAGCAGGCGATTTACCACTCGCCGTCGGGGTTGCAGTTGGCGTGTATTCCGATGAAAAAACACCTGCATCAATGACGCAAATGCGCGCGCAAGTTCCCGATAACCTGCGCTACTGAAGGCCCGTGGATCACCGGCGGCATCAGGCTCTCGCCAAACTCCCGCCACACAAACAGGGTCAGTTCCGCGCCATCGGTGAGCGTTTTTGCCAGGTCCTGCGAACCCAAACCCTGCAACCGCCGATAACGCTCATCCCGCCAGAATGCATCCTCCACCCAGTCATACACCGGGATGAAATGAAAGTGCAGCGGGAACCCCGGCATATGCCCATAGCGGCTGATATACAACCACTTGGGCTTGAGGTGCGCTTCCATGATCCGCTGGGTTTTCGCCAGCAGTCCACCCAATTCGGCCAACGCCGCCTCCGGCATATCGGCGAGGGAATCAATTGGCGCCTTGGCGCCCAGCATCAGGTAACCCGGCAGCTTCGAAGCCAGGTGATGGTTGAGCCGCCAGTGCTCGGTCTCAAACAGGATGTAGGCGGGGTCGATCTGCATCAGCACGCGTCCTTGGGAGCAAGGTCGGCAGGATAACAAGCGCGCTCGCCTGTATCCCACAAAACCACGCGATCTGTGTCTATCGTGCGCGCCGTCAGGTGGATAGCCTCCAGCCACGTTAACTGACGACTGAGCACACCATGGAACTCACCACTGTCCCGTTTGGCATCACCGACTGGTCCACCGTCGAACCCGAGCTTCACCCCGGCGTGACCGGCAGTGCCTCATGGCGCACCTGCCACTTCGGCACCACCCGCGTGCGCAGGGTCGATTACAGTCCCGGCTACCTGGCCGATCACTGGTGCACGCGCGGGCATGTGCTGCTGTGCCTGGAAGGCGAGCTGCACACGGAGCTGGAAGACGGCCGCCAGTTCACGCTGACGGCCGGGATGAGTTACCAGGTGGGCAATGACATGGAGGCGCATCGTTCCTCGACGAGTGTCGGGGCGAAGCTGTTTATCGTGGATTGAGGAGTGATCTTTGTGGCGAGCGGGCTTGTCCCGCGTTGGGCTGCGAAGCAGCCCTGAAACCTGCCGACGAGGTCTGTCTGAAGGAACTTCATGATCTTATTGGGGCTGCTTCGCAGCCCAACGCGGGACAAGCCCGCTCGCCACAGAAATAGGCACAACCCCCCAAATCCGCTGCATCAATGCATCTTGCTATGGTCCATGCCATCCAGCCCACGCGCCTTGGCCTGAACCTCAACGGTCTGCTTCTCGCCCTTGGCGTCCTGCACCGTCAGGGTCAGCGGCACCTGGTCACCTTCATTGATCTGGCCGGTCAGGCCCATCAGCATCACGTGGTAACCGCCGGGGTCGAGCTTGACCGCCTTGCCCGCCGGCAGGGCCACCGAGTCCACCGGGCCCATGCGCATCACGTCGTCCTTCATGCTCATCTCATGGATCTGCACGTCTTTGGCCACCGGCGAGGCCACGCTGAGCAGCTTGCTGTCGCTGTCGGCGGTCACGGTCATGAACGCGCCGCTGGACGGTTGGCCCGGCACCGAGGCGCGTACCCAGGCGTCGGTCACTTGCACCTGGGCGCTGGCGTGGGCGGCGAGGCCCAGCAGGGACAGGCCGATCAGGGTGCGTTTGAGGTGTTGAACGGCAGTCATTAGCAGACCTCCATGACGGTGAGCAGGTCTTCTGCGCACTCTTTAGCGGTAAGGGATGCCTGCAAGCCCAGGCGCAGGTTGCCACGGGTGTCGAAGACAAAACTGGTGGCCGTATGGGACAGGGTGTAGGTGTCGCCGGCGGGGATCTTTTCATAAAAGATCCCGAACTCCTTGGCGGCCACGGCGATTTCTTCCGGGGTCCCGTACAGCGCTTCGAAGCTGGGGTCGAAGGCCTTGACGTACTTGTCGAGAATCTCCGGCGTGTCGCGTTCCGGGTCCAGGGTGATAAAGATCACCTGCATGATCTCGCCGTCACGGCCCATCAGCTTCTTGGCCTGGGCGGCGCGGGCCAGCGTGGTCGGGCACACGGCCGGGCACTGGGTGAAACCGAAGAACACCACCGGCATCAGGCCACGGTAGGAACTGAGGGTGACGGTGTCGCCCTCGGTGTTCTTGAGCTTGAAGGTGCGGCCCATGATCTTGTCGCTCAAGTCCTTGCCGTACCTGAAGTTCAATCGGGGGCTGTTGTCACAACCGGCCAGCAGGCCCAGACCCAACAGGCCCATGCCGGTCAGAACCTTGCGGCGGGTGAATAACGTACTCATCAACGGTGCATCCTGTGAAACGCCCGCATTGCGCGAAATTAACTCGGCAGGCTTTGAATAGGAGTAAACGAGGAGGGCGCCAAGTCTACCAACCCTGGCCAGCCCGCGTAATCTGCGACGTTCTGCCACAGGGGCACGCCGCGCTTCATCCTTTTGCGGCTCTGGTGGTAGAGTCGCCGCCATGAAATTGAGCCACCCCGACCGTTCCCTGATTGTCTGGACCCTGTACTTCTGCGTGCTGATGAACCTGTTCGTGTGCGGTTTGGGCCATGGCCAGATGATGGGCCAGCAGCTCAATGGGATCGGTGGCGCGTTCTGCGCGGTGGACGGCAAACAGGCGCCACTTTCCGACAAAGGGCTGGGCGCGCCGTCGTCCAGTAACATCTCGAACTACTTTGCCTGCCCGGTGTGCAATGCCGTGAGCGTCGCGCTGGTGTTCCTGATCGGCCTGGCCTGGCTGCTGGGCCTGGGGCAAACCCCACGCCCGGCCCATGAGCGGCGCAACAAGGCGCCGCCGCGTTATTCCTGGCCCTCGGCCAACCCTCGCGCATCCCCCGCCTTCTGACGTGTGCCTTGGGCCTCCTGTGACCAGGGGGCGTTCTATCGTCACGACAGTGAGTGCGCTTTATGAACCATCACTTGCCTGCAGGCGCCAGTCGCCTGGTCAGCCAGGCGTCCCGTCGCCCGCGCGTGGAAACGGCACGGCCGGACTACCCGAGCAATGCCCGCTGCTTTGTACACCTGGATGCACGCCTGTTGCCGTATTGGCACACCGTGTTCGACATCTGCCCGACGCTGCTCAAGCTCGACCCGCCCGAGGGCCTGAACCTGTTTCGCAGCTTCATGACCTGGGCCTATCGCAACCAGCCGGCCCAGGACTGGACCTGGCACCTGAACGTCTGCCGTTGGCTGCTGGCCTCGCCGTATCGCGGGCAGATTGATGAAGAACCCATCGAAACCTTCATGGCAGCGGCGGCGGCGCGTTGGATCAGTACGGATGACAGCCAGGCCCAGGGGGTGGTGCTGGCCTGGCAGGGCTCGACAGTGTTCGATTGGAAGGCCGCGCGCATTCCCGGCGCCGAGCAACAGGTACTCCCTGCCACGGAATGGGATTTTGCCTGGTGTCCGTTCGCCTCCCCGGGGGTATTCCAGGGCTGGTTACCGGTGCCTTGAACGCCGCACAGGCGCCCGGGATTGTTACGTAAACCGCAAAAGTGATTGACGGTTTTAGCGGCTGTTTCCCCACGGCCCAACGCTATACCGTGCGCGCACCCGTTGAATGCAGCACCACCCGACCGACAAAGAACAGGGTTGGGCTGTAACGGGGTCGCCTCAATCACTTCACGGAGCCTTCATGAAACACACCACGTGCCTGGCGCTCGCCGTCTCCCTCGGCGCCGCGCAGCAGGCGGCTGCATCGGGTTTTATCGATGACAGCAAAGCCACCCTCGACCTGCGCAATTTCTATTACAACCAGGACACCCGCAACACCAAGGCACCTTCGGACAAGGAGTGGGGCCAGGCCTTCATGTTCAACTACCAGTCCGGTTTTACCGATGGCCTGGTGGGCTTCGGCCTGGACCTGCAAGCGATGTACGGCCTGCGCCTGGACGCCTCGGGGCGTGCCGGCAAGGCCGGTGAAGACAACACCCCTGGCAGCGTCTTCCCGTTATCCGATGGCAAGGCTGCCAATGACTTCAGCAAGATCGGCGCCACCGGCAAAGTGCGCCTCTCCCAGACCCAACTCAAAGTCGGTACCTTGGTGCCGAAGATGCCGGTGCTGATGTCCGAAGACGGCCGCTTGCTCCCGCAGACCTTCCGTGGCTACCAGGTCGACTCCAAGGACCTCAAGGACTTCAACCTGATCGCCGGTAAAATGGAGCAGGTACTGGACCGCAACTCCAGCAACGGCCAGGGCATGTCGATCGCCGGTGCCAACGACCCGGCCAAGGGCAAGTTCAGCAACCAGTTCTACTACGGCGGGGTGGATTACGCCGTCAGCAAGCAACTGCAAGTGCAGTACTACTACGCGACCCTGGAGAATTTCTACCAACAGCATTTTGTCGGCCTGGTGCACAACTGGCAGTTGCCGGTGGGGCAGCTCAAGACCGATCTGCGTTACTTCTACAGCACCGCCGACGGCAAGAACGGCAGCGCCGCCGGGCGCGGTGAAGGCTATGTCAGCTCCGGGTATTACGCGCCGGGCGTCAACTCCGGCAAGGTCGACAACCGCCTGTGGAGCGCGATGTTGACCTATGGCGTGTACGGGCATTCCGTGGGCCTGGGGTATCAGAAAACCACCGGCGAAAGTGACTTCCCCCACATCAACCAGGGCCAGGGCCGTTCGCTGTACCTGATCACCAACGCGCAGTCGCTGAAGTTCGTCAACGCCGGGGAGCAGGCCACGGTGGGTAACTACACCTATGACTTTACCGGCCTGGGCATTCCGGGCCTGAAGTCGAGCGTGACCTATATCCACGGCAGCAACATCCGTGCGGCGCGTCGCGACAACAGCGAGTGGGAGCGCGATTTGCGCGTCGACTACGTGATCCCCACGGGCACGTTCAAGGGCCTGGGCCTGACCTGGCGCAGCGCGGTGCTGCGCGGCAATGACACCGCCGACAAGGATGAGACGCGGCTGATCGTCAGCTACAGCCTCCCGTTGCTGTAGGCCGAGCAGGAGCAACGCTTGACCGGCATCAAGGCCGCCCCGCGCGCCAGCCCGCACACTGGACTTCCCACGGCCGGTTCCTCTGCGAGGCTCCCATGCTCTACCTCCTGTTGCTATTGGCCCACCTGTTCGCCGCGCTGATTTTTATCGGCACGGTGTTTTTCGAGGTGCTGATCCTGGGGCACCTGCACCAGCACTTGCCGATTCGGGTGATGGTACTGGTGGAACAGGGCGTCGCCCGGCGTGCCCGGGCGTTGATGCCGTGGGTGTTGCTGGTGCTGTTCGGCGCCGGGCTCGGCATGGTCTGGCTGCGTTACCTGCCCGCGTTGTCGGCACCGTTGGCGTCCTCGTTCGGCACGTTGCTGAGCCTCAAGTTGATCCTGGCCGCCAGCGTGCTGCTGCACTTTCTGGTGACCATGGCGCGGATGCGCTGGGGCAAGGTCAGTGCGCGCTATAGCCGCTTCATTCACCTGAGCCTGTTCGCGCACATGGTCGCCATTGTGCTGCTGGCCAAGGGCATGTTTTACCTGAGCTGGTAACGACCTTGATGCACATCAAGGTGCCCGGCGCGGTCACACCGGACAATGCAGCACCGCCGCCCGCTCCGGAGTCCGTCATGCGCACCCATCTTCATCCCACCCGCTTTCGTCAGGATCACGGCGTGTTGGACCTGGCGTGCCAGATGGACACGCGCCGCTTCCATGCCGGCGTTGGTTCCCTCGACCTGTTGCGGGCCCTGCGCGACAGCCGCCAGCGCCAACGGCCCCTGGCGTTGAACCTGCACTGGCCCACGCCTGACTGCGGCGCCGACTACCTGCGCAGCCTTGCCGAGGAAATCCAGCTGATCGGCTGCCAGCTCGGCCCGCGCCAACCGGTCGAACACTTTCACCTGCGCGGTACCACGCCGACGATCGAGCAGGTGCGCACATTGCTGGAACACCTGCACAGCCGCTTCAACTTTCTCGACCACGACCGCGGCGACTACCGTATCGACCTCGACCCCTGGCACATGGACTGGGCGACCCTGGGCCTGTTGCGCGAGCAGGGTTTCAACCACGCCAGCATCGGCGTGCCGGACGCCAGCCGCGACGACCCGCTGTGCCAGTCGCGGTACCAGGACCCGGCGCCCATCGAGTCGCTGGTGGATGCGGCGCGCACCTTCGGGTTTCGCTCGGTGAACATCGACCTCGGCTACGGTCATGCCTGGCAGACGCCGGCCAGTTTCGAGCTGAAACTGGCCAGCCTGATTGCCTTGGAGCCCGACCGCCTGCAGCTGTTCGATTACGCCCAGCCTCCGGTGCGCTACCAGGGCCGCCGAGCCCAGGCGTTTTGCAGCGCGGCGGATAAAAGCGCGATGCGCCGCAGCGGCTTTGAACACCTGGCCGCCGCCGGGTATCACTACATCGGCCTGGGGCAGTTCGCCCGCGCCGACGATGACCTCAAACAGGCCCAGGAGCGCGGTCGCCTCAGCCGTAACTGCGAAGGCTTTACCCTGCACGGTTACTGTGACCACATCGGCTTCGGCCTGGGCGCCATCAGCCAGATCGACACATTGTGCGCGCAGAACACGACGGTCCTGCGCCACTACCGTGAGCAGCTGGCCAGTGGTCAACCAGCCACGTGCCGAGGCTGGTTTCGCGAGGCCGCCGACCCGGTGCGCCTGCATGTCGCCGAACGCCTGGCCTGTGATCTGGAACTGAATATCCAGGCCGTGGAGCGCCGTTACGGCCTGGTGTTCCGGCGTTATTTCGCCAACCTCTGGCCGCTGCTGGAGGCCTTGCACCGCGACGGTCTGCTCGAGTTGTCGCCAACGTTTATCTGGCTGCTGCCTGCGGGCCTGCCCCAGGTGGATGCCATCTGCGCATTGTTCGAACGGGCGGCGCTCGCCACCCCCGTCAGCGCCAACGACGAGGTGATCGACCATGACGGCGTTTGAATTCGACCGTGCCCTGGTGCACAAGTACGACCGCCCGGGGCCACGCTACACCTCGTACCCGACCGCGCCGCAGTTCAACAGCGCGTTTGCCCTGGACGACTATCACCAGGCCGTGCGCGCCAGTCACCAGATGGCAGCGCCCAAGGCGTTGTCGGTGTACATCCACATTCCGTTCTGCCAAAGCCTTTGCTACTACTGCGGCTGCCACAAGATCATCACCCGCAAGACCCACCGTGCCGTCGAGTATGTGGCATACCTCAAGCGCGAGATCCAGATGCAAGGCGCGCTGTTCGAGCGCTCGCGACGCCTGACTCAATTGCACCTGGGCGGCGGCACCCCGACGTATCTGGATGACACGCAACTGGCCGAACTGATGGCCTGCCTGGCGGACAACTTCAGCCTGGATGACAGCGACGCCCATGAGTTCTCCATCGAGGTCGACCCGCGCACCATCAGCGTCGAGCGCATCAACACCCTGCGCCACTTGGGCTTCAATCGCCTGAGCTTCGGCGTGCAGGACTTCGACCCCGATGTGCAGGCTGCGGTCAATCGCGTGCAAAGCGAAGCGCAGATCCTGCAACTGGTGGCAGCGGCCCGCGAGGCACGCTTCAAGTCGGTGAGTGTCGATCTGATCTACGGCCTGCCGCTGCAAACCGTGGCCAGTTTCGATGTAACCCTGGGCAAACTGATCGCCCTGCGCCCCGACCGCGTGGCCGCCTACAGCTACGCGCATCTGCCGAGCCAGATCCGCGCCCAGCGCCTGATCCGCCCCGAAGACATGCCACCGCCGGCGCGCAAGCTGGAGCTGCTGGAACTGACCATTCGCCGCCTCACCGAGGCGGGTTATGTCTACATCGGCATGGACCATTTCGCCTTGCCCGAGGACGAGCTGGCACTGGCCCGCGTCAATGGCAGCCTGCAACGTAACTTCCAGGGCTACTCCACCCATGCCGATTGCGACCTGATTGGCCTGGGCGTGTCGGCCATCGGTAAGGTCGGCGACAGCTACAGCCAAAGCGTCAAGGAGCTGTCCCAGTACTACGCGCGCATTGATGCGGGCCTGTTGCCGGTGCAACGCGGTTACCGGCTCAACCCCGATGACGTCCTGCGTCGAGAGGTGATCAATGGCCTCATGTGCGACGGACGCGTCGATTTCGCCCAGGTTGAAGCGGCCCATGGCATTCGTTTCAACGACTATTTTGCCGAAGCGTTGACGCAGTTGGACGAGCAAGTGGCGGACGGGTTATTGCTGGTTCAAGACGACGCACTGCAACTGCTGCCCAAGGGCCAACTGATGGTGCGCAGCGTGGCCATGGCTTTTGATGCCTACCTGGGCGGCGCACACAAAGGCCAATTCTCCCGCACGGTCTGACGCACCCCGATAGCAGTGTGTCAGCCAACACATCTACTCACCCCGCGGCCGCCATCGAAGCCTCGCTAAAGCTCGACATCTCCCACAGGGATCAGCGGTGCCCATCAGACCTACGGCCGGACGTTTTCTACCTGTCAACGACATTCAAATGTGGGAGGGGGCTTGCTCCCGATAGCGATGGGTCAGCCAGCACCTCTATCAACTGTGTCGCCGCCATCGAAGCCTCGCTGAAGCTCGACATCTCCCACAGGGGACCCGCGGTGCTCCCGAGATCTATAGCCGGGTCACTTTCTACCTGCCAACCACGATCAAATGTGGGAGGGGGCTTGCTCCCGATAGCGGTGGGTCAGCCAGCACCTCTATCAACTGTGCCGCCGCCATCGAAGCCTCGCTAAAGCTCGACATCTCCCACAGGGGATCAGCGGTGCCCATGCGCTCTACGACCTGGCTGCTTCCAGCCTGTCACCCGTGTTCAATGCGACGTCCCTTCCGCAAACTCAACCTTATTGCCCACGTTGTACTTGCCCGACGGCTTATTCATGGGAATGCGCTTCACCTCCTTGAGCGTCTGGCTGTCATACACAATCAACGCCCCGTCCGTGGCCCAGATGCTCAGCAACACATACCGCCCATCCCGGGTGAATTCCACGTGGGCCGCCGTCTTGCCCGGCATCGGCCGCAAGGTGTGGGCGATCTCCAATGTCTGCTTGTCGATCAAGTGAATCGCATCATTGTCCGGCCCAAAAAACACGTCGCTCCACACATAGCGCGAGTTCACGTGGCTGCGCATGAAAAAGCCCGGTCCAAGGGTGGGGATCTGTTTGAGCAGGGTCCAGGTCTTGAGGTCGATCACCGAGATTTGCCCCTTGCTGATATTCGGCGTGGCAAACACCCATTGCCCGTTGCGTTGCCAGTACGTCCCCGAGCCCAGGTGCGGCATGCCGGAGAGTGGGATGTCGGTGACCACGCGGCCGCTGTCCAGGTCGATCACCTGGCCGCCGCCGGCCTTGCGTGAGGTGGCGATCAGTTGCCGGTAATCGGGCGAGAACGAGAAGTCATCGAGCACGTCCTGGGCCTGGATGCGCCGGGGTTTGAAGCTGGGTTGGGCATCGGCATAGGACAATTCCCAGACCTCGTTCACGTCCTTGAGTGCGACGATAAAACTGTTGCGCGGTGGCGCGGTGTACACCGCACTGACCCGTGAGCCGGTGTCCAGGGTCTTGACCAGCGACAGGTCGCGCGCATCCAGCAGCACCAGGTTGCCCGGCAGGTAATTGCCCGCCAGCACCCAGCGCCCGTCCTTGCTCACCGCCAGGTTGCGGGTGTTGAGACCCACGCGGATTTCGGCGATCAGCTTGAGGTTGTGCAGGTCGTATTGGCTGATCCAGCCATCCCGCGAGGCGAAGTACACAAAGCGTCCGTCCGGGGAGAATTTCGGCCCGCCGTGCACCGCGAAGTGAGTGGGGAAACGGTCCAGCACGGCAAAGGTGTCGCCGTCGAGAATATCCATGTGATGGTCGCCGGATTCCACCACCACAAACAGGTTGAGCGGGTCGGCGTGATGCTGTGGCGTGTTCGGCAATTGGCGCAGGTCCGCCAGCACGCTGTGGCTGTTGCGGATGTCTTGCTCGTTCCACGTCGCTGGTGAGTCAGGCGGCTGTTGCAGAAACTCAGCCAGCCCATCCATTTGCGCGGCGCTCAGTTGCGGCGCGAACGCGGCCATCTGGCTGGCGGGCCGGCCTTGTTCGATGACCTTGCGCACTTCTTCCGGCTTGATCCGCCCCAGGCTTTCCGGGAGCAGTGCCGGGCCGGTGGCACCGATGCGATTGAGTCCATGGCAGCTTTCGCAATACTGGCGGTAATCCTGCGCTGGCGTACCCTGTGCGGCCGTCGCCCAGAGCAGCGGCACCAGCAGCAGGCGTTTCATACCGCCACCGCTTCACGGGCCGGTGCCAGGCTGGCCGGAAAGTGCAGGGCGGCGCCGGCAAACAGGCTGACGACGTGGCCGATCACCGTGAGGGTGGGCACACCCGGTTCACAGTCGGCGGCCAGGGTGGGCAACTGGCGCAGGGTGCCACGGGCGACGTGCTGGTCGGCGCGCGCGCCATTGCTGATCAGGGCGGCCGGTGTATCCCCCGGCAAACCGGCCGCCACCAGATGTTCGGCGATCAGTGCCAGGTTCGACAGGCCCATGTAGAACACCAGCGTCTGGCTCGGCTCGGCCAGGCTCGCCCACGGCAGTTTCAAGGCGCCGTCGCGCTGCAGGTGGCCGGTGACGAAGCGGCACGAATTGACCAGGTCGCGATGGGTCAGCGGAATACCGGCATAGGCGCTGCACCCGGAGGCGGCGGTAATGCCCGGTACCACCTGGCAGGGGATCCCACGCGCAAGCAGGTACTCCAGTTCCTCGGCGCCGCGCCCGAAGATAAACGGGTCGCCGCCCTTGAGGCGCACCACCCGTTGGCCCTCGTCGGCCAGCTCGGCGAGCAGTTCGTTGAGCTGATCCTGGGGCAGGCTGTGACAGCCGCTGGCCTTGCCCACGTAGTGGCGGGCGCAGGTCAGTGGGATCAGCGCCAGCAATTCAGCGCTGATCAGCCGGTCGAACACCACCGCATCGGCCTGCATCAACAGGCTCCAGGCGCGCAGGGTCAGCAGGCGCGGGTCACCGGGGCCGGCGCCCACCAACGCGACTTCGCCGGGGTGGAAGGGGCTGTGCAAACTGGCCGGCAGGCCAATTGAAGGTTGGGCAGTTGAAGTGTGCATGCGACGTCCTTGGTTCATCATCAGGTAGGCGGCCCCCGGTTGTGTCACCGGGTGGTCGAGCAAGGGATCAGGGTCGGCGCCTGGCAGGCGATCTCGGCGTCGCTGAAGTAGCAACCGGGGTCCGGGCCCCACAGGTCGCCATCGGCCCAGGCGCGGGTGCGCGTATTGCCGTTGCAGATCGGCAGCCAGCGGCATTCGGCACAGCGCCCGCCAAGGCTGCGCGGGTGTTCGCGCAGGCGCAGCAGCAACGGGTCGGGCTGTTCCAGCCAGAGCTGGCGGAAGGCGGTGTTGCGCACATTGCCCACTGACTGCTGCCACCAGTAGGTGTCCGGGTGCACCTCGCCGGTGTTGTCGATATTGGCGATGCCGCTGCCCGAGGCATTGCCGCCCCAGGCATGCAGCAGGTGCTCAAGCTGCGGGTAATGTTCGGGCAGGTGCTGGTGCACCCATTGCAGCAACAGCACGGCGTCGGCGTCGTTGTTGCCGCTGACGAAATCGCTGTCCACGCCGTTCTGAATATCGCTCCAGGCCTGCTGGAAAATCAGCGCCATGGCCTCGCGGCTCATCTGCCGGTGCGCATCCAGTTGGCGGCTGCGCTTGCCGCGCCCACTGTAGTTGAGGTGTGACAGGTAGAACTTCTGTACATCATAGGTGCGCATCAGCGTCAGCAGTTGCGGTAACTGCCCATGGTTGTCCTGGGTCAGGGTGGTGCGCAGGCCCACGCGAATCCCGGCCTCGCGGCACAGGCGAATGGCGTGCATGGAGCGCTGGAAACTGCCGTGCAGTTGGCGAAAGGCATCGTGGGTCGCTTCCAGGCCGTCGATGCTGATGCCCACGTAGTCGAAGCGCGCGTCGGCAATCTGCTG
This sequence comes from Pseudomonas sp. SB113, assembly GCF_040754745.1. NCBI lineage: Bacteria > Pseudomonadati > Pseudomonadota > Gammaproteobacteria > Pseudomonadales > Pseudomonadaceae > Pseudomonas > Pseudomonas sp. SB113. Next base: position 7,899 of record NZ_JBFMHW010000039.1, on the reverse strand, counting down.
GATGTTGTGCTCATCGATCAGCGTGCCGTTAGTCGACAGCGCGACGAAAAAACCTTTGTCACGGGCATAGGCGCTGAGTTCGAAGAGGTCGTCGCGCAGCAGCGGCTCGCCCCCGGACAGGATCAACACGCGCACCCCGGCGTCGTGCAAATCGTCGATCACCCGCAACGCAGCCGAGGTGTCGAGCTCATCGCGAAACACGCTGTCGGCACTGGTGGCGTAGCAATGTTTGCAGGTGAGATTGCAGCGCCGCAGCAGGTTCCAGATCACCACCGGCGGCCGCTCACTGCCAGGGGGCGAGGTGCGCGGCGGCGGGCAATGGCCGGCGAGGGTACGCAGGTACTGACTGATTCGCAGCATGGGCTATTCCTTTGAGTGCGCCGGCGTCAGGCGCAGGCCGGTTTTTTTCAGGATGCGGCTGCTCACCAGCATTTCGTCGCTGCGGCAGGCGTCCCCCAGCAGGAAACGCAGGTGCTCGCGGTAGCTGTCGATTTCTTCGCGGCTGCGGCCATGCACCATGGCGAACAGGTTGTAGGGCCAGTCAGGGCGCCGGGGGCGACGGTAGCAATGGCTGACAAACGGCTGGGCGCCGATCAGTTCACCCAGGCGCGGTATGTGCACATCGGCCACGTCCCACACGGTCATGCCGTTATGCCGATAGCCCAGGCGGTAGTGGTTGGGCACGGCGGCGATACGCCGGATCGCGCCTTCGGCTTGTAGGCGCTTGAGCAGGTCGAGGGTCGATTCGACGCTGATACCCAACTGCTCGGCGAGCCAGGCCCAAGGGTCTTCCACCAGCGGCAGGCCGCTTTGGGTCAGGGCGACCAGGTGCAGGGCCAGGGTGTTGTCAGACCGGGAAATACAGACCGACATGGTAGGTTTGCTCCTTCGGCAGATTGAGCACCGCCAACCCGGTCAGGGCCTCGATGCGGGACAGGGTGGCGGCCAACTCCCGCTCGGTGGCGCAGGCCAGCACGAACCACATGTTCCAACGGTGTTCGCGGCGGTAGTTGTGGGCCACCTGGGGCAGGGCGTTGAGCTGTTCGGCGACCGCGTCAAACTGCGCCTCGGGTACGGCCAGCGCGGCCAGGGTGAAGGCGCCGCCGAGACGCTCGATGTCGAACATCGGGCCAAAGCGCGTGAGTACGCCGTCTTCGAGCAGGGCATACAAGCGGTCGAGCAGTTCACTCGGATGGCTGTGCAGTTCCTCGGCCACCTGTTGCCATGGCTGGCGCACCAGCGGCAGGCCAAGTTGCAGGCGGTTGATCAATTGCCGATCCAGCTCATCCATGGGCCCATACCTGCGACGGTGGTGGTGCAAAACGCCCGCCGCATTGCTTGAAGGCGCGGGTGCTGAACAGCAGCTGGTGGGGCAGGTCGCTGAGCAGATGCTGCTCCAGCAACCCTTGGATCTGCGCCTCGACCACCGCGCGCTCGCGGCCGTGGACCATGCAGAACAGGTTATAGCGCCACTGCGGCAGGCGCCGCGGGCGCTGGTAGCACAGGTTCACGCCGGGCGCGCCGCCCAGGCGCGCGCCGACTTCATCGACCAGCGCATCCGGCACATCCAGCACCAGCATGGCGTTGGCCACGAAGCCCAGCGCGCGATGGTTGAGCACCAGGCCCACACGGCGGAACAGGCCCTGGTCACGCCATTGCTGCATCTGTTGCAGCACCTGATCGTGATGGGCGCCGATCTGCTCGGCGAGTTCGTCGTAGGGCCGCGCGACGATGGGCAAACCGCGCTCCAGGCACTGGCGCAGGTCGAGCATCTGCTCGTGGTTCAGTGGCGTGATCACGGCTGCTCTCCCAGGCTACCCACTTCAAAAAAATCCCCCGTAGCAGCTGTCGAGCCTTGGCGAGGCTGCGTTTGCGGTGTATCTGAGCCACCGCTGACGCAGCCTCGCCAAGGCTCGACAGCTGCTACGCGCGGGGCTTCTCCCGCTTCGAGGGGGAAACCGAGGTCGATGCGATAGGCCGTGAGCATCGGCAGGTCCAGGGGGGTGAGGCCGGTGTCTTTCTCCAGCTCGTCAAGGATTTGCTGCAGGTGCTGGCGATGGGGCCCGGTGAGCACGAACCACAGGTTGTAATGATGCTCGCGGGCGTAGTTGTGATTGACCTCCGGGTACTGGCTGACCCGCGCGGCCACTTGTTCCAGGCGCTCGATCGGCACCGCCAGGGCGGCCAGGGTGCTGGCGCCCGCGCGGGTGTGTTCGAACACCGGGCCGATGCGCGACAACGCCCCGGCCAGTTCCAGGCGTTGCAGGCAGGCCATCACCTCGGCCTCGTTGCAGCCCAGCACCTGGGCCATTTCGCGGTAGGGTTCGGCGCACAGCGGCATGCCGTGCTGGAAGCGTTCAATCAATTGCTGGCTGAGCGAATCAAGGTCCATTTCAATACCCCATTTTTTGCGCGCGCAGGCTGAAGAAAATTCCGCTGGGACTCTGGGCCGGCAGGCTTTTCAGCAGGGTCAGGCGGTACGGGTCCCACACTTGCAACTGTTCGCCATCGCGCACCGACAGCCACAGTTGCTCGCCGCGCCCGGTGAATTCCATATGCAACACACCGGGGCCAGGACGCAGGTCGGCGACCACCTGGTGGGTTTCGGTGTCGAGCACCTGTACCCGGTCGTTATCCGGGTAGGCGAAGTTGACCCACAGCTGGCGCCCGTCGGGGCGTGCAGTGACGAAAATCGGCTGCCCAGCCACCGGGATCGTCGCGGTCTGCCGCCAGGTGCGTGCGTCCATCACCAGTACCTGGTGGCGCCCCACGGCCGGCACGAACGCCTGGTCATCGGCGACGGCCCACCCCTCCAGATGCGGCATCTTGTACACGGGCAGCTTGGCCTGGCCGCGCCCATAGTCCTTGAGCACGCGCACCACGCCGCGCTCCGGGTGCCACAGGTCGAGCTGGGCCATGCCGTCTTCACCGAACAGCCCGGCCATGTAGTAGCGGCCATCAGCAGTGATCAGCGCGTCATAGGGTTGCTCGCCGATGTCCTTGAAGCGAGTGATGCGCGGCGGGTTGCCGTGGCTGAAGTCGGCGCTCCAGATCTCGCCGGTGTCGAACAGGCTGAACACGAAGCGCTGCCCAGGTGCGTCCACCAGGCCGACCACCCGCGAGCGTTTGCCATCGGCCATTGCGGTCGCGGGGATGTCGGCGATGAGGGTCAGGTTCTCGGCGTCGAACACCTTGACCCCGCCAGGCACGTAGTTGGACACGGCGATCAAACGCCCATCCTGGCTGATGGCGCCGCCGATGCTGTTGCCGCCCTGGACGATGCGCCGCTCGATGCGTTGGCGCAGCAGGTCGATCTTGGTCAGCCCGCCATCGCGGGCAAATACATAGGCGTAACGCTGGTCGCGGGAGAACACCGCCGAGGCGTGGGACAGGTCGCCCAGCCCCTCGATACGGGCCAGTTCGGTCATGCCGGTGCTCTCGATAATCTGCACGCTGCCACTGACGCGTTCGATCACCAGGCCCAGGTCGCCGCTGCCGCGTAACACGGGTTGGGCACAGGCGCCAAGCAACAGGCACAGGGAGAACAGGGTGGGTCGCATCATGGTGGGGGGCTTCCTTGCAAAAGGCGGTCGACCAGCCAGGCAATATCGCCGGCACTGAGCAGCGGGCCCCAACCGGGCATGGCGCGGGCAGGGCGGCCGTAGGTCACGGTGGCGATCAGACTGTCGCGGCTGTGCTGGGCGAGGGCTTGCGGTGTGAGCGCCGGGCCGAGGCCGCCGGTGAGGTGCAGGCCATGACAGGCGCCACAGTCCTGGGTCAACAGGTGTTCAAGGCGGGCAGCGTCCTGGGTGGCCGCTGCCCGTGCGGGAATCAGCAGGAGCAGCGCCATGGCCGTACCGATGATCGATGCTTGCATGGCGTGCTCCTTGTGCTTATTTCAAGGTCAGGACCCAATCGGCCAATACCTTGGCTTCATCATCGGTGACTTGGTTCGGCGGCATCGGGACCGGCCCCCAGTTGCCCTGGGTACCGTTCTTGATGTGGCTGGCCAGGGTGGTGGCGGCGTCTTTCACACCGGCATTCTTGGCGGCGACTTCCTTCAACGCCGGCCCCACCAGTTTGCTGTCGATCATGTGGCAACCCACACAGGGTTTGCTGTTGAACAACCCAGGGCCGTCTTGTGCCAACGCCGGTTGCAGGCTGAGCGCAGCGGCGGATGCCAGCAGTGCGAGGAGCATATTTTTCATTGGGTGACCTCGTGTTGATGGGGCTCAATAAATGTCGTGTTGGGTGTTGTAGACGTTGAACTTTCCGGTCGGCGTGATCAGGCGCTTGTCGCGGATCACTTGCTTGAGCTTCAAGGTCTTGTCATCGATCACCACCAGCGCCGACTCTTCGGTCTGGCCGTTCCACACCGAGAACCACACCTCGTCACCCGCCTTGTTGTATTCCGGTTGCACCACCCGCAGCGCGCCTTGCTTGATGCCCGAGTACTCGGCAATCGGCAGCACGGTGTAGCCCTTGTCCAACTGCTTGATATCGAACACCGCCACCGACTGGCTGAGCTTGGCGTCGGGGTTGAGGGTGGTGTCGACGTACAGGTGATGGGAGTTGGGGTGGGTCTTGATAAACAGCGAACCGCCGCCCTGGCCCTTGAGGGATTCCACCTGTTTCCAGGCGTATTGCGGGTGCTTGACCGGGTCGGTGCCGATCACCGAAATACCGCCGTCGCCCAAGTGGCTGGTGGCCCATACAGGACCGTATTGCGGGTGGGTAAAGTTGGCGCCGCGACCTGGGTGCGGGGTTTTGCCGACGTCGACCAACGCGGTGAGCTTGCGCTCCTTGGAGTCGATCACTGCGACCTTGTTGGAGTTGTTCGCGGCGGTCATGAAGTAGCGGTGGGTGCTGTCCCAGCCGCCGTCATGCAGGAACGGCGCGGCGTCGATGGTGGTGATGGTGAGGTTCTTGATGTCCTGGTAATTGACCAGCATCACCTTGCCGGTTTCCTTGATATTGACGATGAACTCCGGCCACTCGTGGGAGGCGATGATCGCCGCCACGCGGGGTTCGGGGTGGTATTCCTGCTTATCGACGGTCATGCCGCGAGTGGACACGATCTGCTTGGGCTCCAGGGTCTCGCCATCCATGATGGTGAACTGCGGCGGCCAGTAGGAACCGGCAATCGCGTACTTGTCTTCATAGCCCTTGAACTTGGAGGTCTCCACCGAGCGCGCCTCGATGCCGACCTTGATCTCGGCGACTTTGGTCGGCTCCAGGGGCCACAGGTCGATCATGTCGATCTTGGCGTCGCGGCCGATTACCAGCAGGTAGCGGCCCGACGCGGAGATACGCGAGATATGCACGGCGTAGCCGGTGTCGATCAGCTTGATGATCTGCTTGGTGTCGCCGTCCACCAGGGCGATCTTGCCGTCGTCGCGCAGGGTGACCGAGAACAGGTTTTGCAGGTTGAGCGTGTTCAGCTGTTTTTTCGGCCGGTCTTCGGGCTTGACCAGTACTTTCCAGGTCTTGAGGGTTTCGGCCATGCCCCATTCCGGCGGGGTGGGTGCGGTGTGCTGGATGAAGGTGGCCATGCTGGTGATCTGCGCCTTGGTCAGCGCGTTGGACGTACCCCAGTTCGGCATGCCGGCCGGGGAGCCATAAGTGATCAGCGCTTCCAGATAGGCCTGGCCACGGGCCTGGGTGATGTCCGGGGTCAGCGGCTTGCCGGTGGCGCCTTTGCGCAACACACCGTGGCAGCCGGCGCAGCGTTCGAAGTAAATCTGTTTGGAGGCGTCGAAGTCCGCTTGGCTGATGTCGGGCGCGCCGTGGCTTTTCACCTTCTCGGCATGCGAGTCGCCGTGGGCGTTGATGGGCAGTGCCAGGGCTAAGGCGCAGCTCAGGCCGGCGAGGCCAAGGCCCCAGGGTTTTCTGTTGCGAGTCAGCATTCCATTTCTCCTCAGGCAAGACCTTTGCGATGCCCGGCGAAGGCTGGGTAGAGCGCAGGTTCTTAGTGCCAGGCAAGACTATGTTGCAGCGGCGCAATGCTCGCTTGACGGCGATCAAGTTTGCCGTTGTGCGTGCTTGCCAGGTTGTCGCAGGGGCCCTTAGCGTGGGGGCCGAACCCGTTGCGAGTACGTGTGATGACCGAGCCCTTCTATCAACCGCAGGACAACGAACAGCAGCTGTTCGAACACGCCTGGCACCACCACCTGCCGGTGCTGATCAAAGGTCCCACCGGCTGCGGCAAGACGCGCTTCGTGCAGCACATGGCGCACCGCCTGAACCTGCCGCTGTACACCGTGGCCTGCCACGACGACCTCAGCGCCGCCGACTTGCTCGGCCGCCACCTGATCGGCACTGACGGCACCTGGTGGCAGGACGGCCCGCTGACCCGCGCCGTGCGCGAAGGCGGGATCTGCTACCTCGACGAAGTCGTCGAAGCGCGCCAGGACACCGCCGTGGTACTGCACCCGATTGCCGATGAGCGCCGGGAGCTGTTCCTGGAACGTACCGGCGAAGTGCTCAAGGCACCGTCGTCGTTCATGCTGGTGGTGTCGTATAACCCCGGCTACCAGAACCTGCTCAAGGGCATGAAACCCAGCACACGCCAGCGCTTCGTGGCGATGCGTTTTGCTTACCCGCCGGTGGCCGACGAGGAACGCATCGTTGCCCGCGAGGCCGGTGTGGATGTGGCGCTGGCCGCCCAGGTCGTGCGCCTGGGCCAGGCGTTGCGTCGGCTTGATCAGCATGACCTGGAGGAGGTGGCCTCCACTCGGCTGCTGATCTTCACCGCGCGCCTGATCGGCGCCGGCATGAGCCCGCGCGAAGCTTGCCTGGCGTGCCTGGCCGAACCGTTGAGCGACGACCCGCAGACCGTCGCCGCGCTGATGGACGTGGTGGATGTGCACTTTGCCTGAACCGCGCCGCCTGCCAGGCGACCTGGCGATGTGGTTCTTCATCCTCGCCGAACTGTCGGTGTTTGCGATCCTGATCCTGGCATTTGCCGTGACCCAGGTGCTCAAGCCCGAGTTGTTTGCCGCCGGGCGAGCACAGCTGGACACCTCGACCGGGTTGGCGATGACCTTGAGCCTGCTGACCGCAGGGTTGTTGGCAGCGTTGGCTGTGCAGCAGGTGCGTTTGCGACGTTCGCGTCGGGGCGCTTGCTTGTTGTTGGGGGCGCTGTTGGTGGCGCTGGTGTATGTGGCGATCAAGCTTGGCGAATACTCGCACCTGATGAGCCTCGGGCTCGGACTTGAGCGCAACACGTTTTTTACCTTGTACTGGATGCTTACCGGGTTTCACTTTTTGCATGTGCTGCTGGGGATGGTGATTCTCGGGTGGCTGGCGTTGCGCTGTTGGCAGCGGGCTTACCGGGTGCCGGGCTTGAGCGGTTTGGAATCCGGGGTGCTGTATTGGCACATGGTGGATGTGGTGTGGGTGGTGTTGTTTCCGCTGGTCTATGTGATTCGCTGAGGTGTGTATGACGGATTCCCGGACGCTGATCCTGTGTTGGCTGGTGTTGGTGGTGCTGAGCGTTGGCACTGTGCTGACGGGCGCGTCTGGGTTGTGGTGGGGGGTGTTGTTGCTGGCGGTGGTCAAGGGGTGGGTGATCGTGGATGGGTTTATGGAGTTGCGGCGTGGGCCAGTGTTGTGGAGATTTTTGATGCTGGGGTGGGGGGTGGTTGTGGTCGCTTTACTGAGTACATATCCGTTATTTGCGTAGCGGCTGCTTACGGGCTCGGCGTGCCCTCACTCCAGATCAAAAGCCAAGCCGCGGCGGCCTTGGAACCGACCGGTGTTGGGTCTGGTGTACTCGGTTAAAAATGTGGGAGTGGGCTTGCCCCCCGAATGCCAACCCCATCAAGGCCTCCCCCCGTAGCAGCTGCCGAGCGCAAGCGAGGCTGCGTCGGCCGCGACTCGAGCTTGAATCGGCAGCGT
>NZ_JBFMHW010000038.1:0-50710 GCF_040754745.1 Pseudomonas sp. SB113 | reverse complement strand
CTTCTGAATCGGCAGCGCGCCTGACGCAGCCTCGCTGGCGCTCGGCAGCTGCTACGGGGTGGAGGATTATTGAGTACGCGGCTGCTCCGTCAACACCACCGACGCCGGCACTTCTTCTTCCGGCTCATCCACCTGGGAGTTACGCTTTGGCAGCAAAACCTGCTGTGGATAAGTTTGCGCGAAGTGCACCTCGTCACAGTTATCCACAAGTTTTTTCAAACGCTGGTTAAACGCACGGCTGACCGCATATTGCCCGCCGGACACCGTACGGAACTGCGCCGTGAGCACCACGCCATTGAGGTCCATCTTGTCGACGCCAAACACCTCCAGCGGCCCTTGCAGGTTGTACTTGAGGAACACATCGTCGCGAATCGACTGCCCGGCCTCACGGATCAGCTCCACGGCCTTGTCCACATCGGTGTCGTAGGTGAACTGCACCGAGAAGAACGCATAGGCAAATTGCCGCGACTGGTTGGTGACCGCCTTGATTTGCCCGAACGGCACCGAATGCACAAAGCCCTTGCCGTCGCGCAGGCGCAGGGTGCGGATGGTCAGGCCTTCGACGGTGCCGGCGTGGCCGGAGTCGAGCACCACCCAGTCACCGATGGACAGCGTGTCTTCGATGATGATGAACAAGCCGGTGATCACATCCTGCACCAATTGCTGGGAACCGAAACCAATCGCCAGGCCGACCACACCGGCACCCGCCAGCAGCGGCGCGACGTTGATGCCCAGGTTGGCCATGGTGGTGATTGCGCAGATCACCACCAGGATGATTTTGATCGCATTGCGCAGCAGCGGCAGGATGGTTTTCACCCGCGTGCTGGGCTGGCGGCTCGAGCGTTTGCTCACTGGCGGTTTCAGCGCTTCCTGGATCGCCGTGTCGAGTACGACCCAGAACAACCAGGTCATCAGCAGGATCAGGCCGATGCTGCTGAGGGAGTCGCTGATCGCGCGGCCCACCGAGTTGCGCTGGGCAAATTCGAACAGCGACACGCCCCAGATCCGCCCGAGGATTTCGATAAAGGCGATGGCCATGATGATGCGCAAGATCGCGTGCAACAGGCTGAGGAAGCGCTCCTTGTAGGCACTGCTGCGCTGAATCGCCACTTGGCTGCGGGACTTGAACAGGTGTTGCAGCACCGTGCTCAGGAATACCGTGCCGATCAACAGAATCGTGGTGAACAGCGCGCAGCGCAGGGCTTTCTGGTTGTCGTCGCCGGCGCCGATCAGGTTGATCGCCGAGACCAGCACCATCAACAGAATCGGCCAATACCACAGCCCGGAAAACACCCGCAGCGATTGCTGTAGCGCCGGATGTTTAAGGCGCTGGGCCAGTGGTCGATTGCGGATCAGGTGAGCCACCGGCCGCCGCAGGCGCACCACCAGCACACCGAAGATCACCGCCGCAAACAAACCGGTAAACACCGCGATACTGCTGGTGATATTACCGCCGAGCTGACGCGCGATTTGCGGACTGGTGAGGGCGTCGCTGAGGGCCGCGAGGAAGCCGATCAGGAACAGCGGTTTGGGGCAGTAGTCGCGAATGATCTGCACCGCCGGCCGCTTGTGGCCGACATTGAACATGACGATGACGCACAGCAGCATGGAGGTGGAAAAGATGCCGCTGCTGGTGGCGTAGGCAAAACACAGCGCCAGCGCACGGCCTATCGAGGTGGGTAAAAAGTGGCTGATGTAGAGCGTCAACGGCAGGCAGATGAGCGCCGGGATCGTGTAGGGCACCACATAGCCGAGCACGCCTTGCAGACGCCCGCGCGTTTGGACGAACGGGCGGCGGCTCAGGCGCCGCACGATAAACCGCCCCAGCAGCGTCAACCCCACGAAGGCGCCGACCCACACCCCGGACAGCAACAGGAAGTCGCCGGCCACGCTCCACGGCGAGCGCTGCGATGTCTGGTCAACCAACCGGCCGACCTCATCCGCCGCACGGTCCGCGCGCAGGCGCCAGGCATCAACGAGGTTCTGATTAAGGTCGAGCTTGCTCTGCACATCATCGATGCTGGAACTGATGGCACCGAGCAGACCGCCCTCCACCAGCAACTCCGGCTTGGCCGGCGCTTCGGCTTCCGGCGCGGTGGCCGCCGCGTGCAGCGCGCCGCTGCCGCACAACAGCAGCGCGCCGAGCAGTAATGCAGTCTTTAGATTCAGCAAAACACCGGGCTCCTTCAGAGGGGGTCTGTAAGGAACTGACGGGTTTTCATCCTGATCGTTCCCACACTCCGCGTGGAATGTGGGAGCGGGCTTGGTTTATACCGCCTGTAGGACGGTGGAAACTTTCGGCCAAAAATCGCAGTCAGCCATAAACGGGGGTCAGGCCCCCACTTTTTCACAGGAGCAATCATGGCTGCGATCCCCGACTGGGTGCCCATCACCCCCAGCGTCGCCATCACTCGCTTCACGGTGCTGACGGTCAATATCCACAAGGGCTTCACCGCCTTGAACCGACGCTTCATCCTGCCCGAGCTGCGCGAAGCGGTGCGCAGTGTGGGCGCTGATATGGTGTTCCTGCAGGAAATCCACGGCACCCACGAGCGCCATCCCCAGCGCTACAGCGACTGGCCGAACATGCCGCAGTACGAGTTCCTCGCCGACAGCATCTGGCCGCAGTTCGCCTACGGGCGCAATGCGGTCTACCCCCATGGCGACCACGGCAATGCGTTGCTGTCGAAATTCCAGATTGTGAGTTACGACAACCTCGACATCTCCCAAAGCGGCCATGAAAACCGCGGTCTGTTGCACTGTGTGCTGCGCCTGCCGGGCACCGGCCAGGAGGTGCATGCGATCTGCATCCACCTGGGCTTGCGCGAGGTGCATCGCCAGCAGCAATTGCGCTTGTTGGAGCAGCGTATCCGCGAGATCCCGGCCGATGCGCCGCTGGTGGTGGCCGGCGATTTCAATGACTGGCGCCAGCGCGCCGACCTCAGCCAAAGCGGCCTGCAGGAAGTCTTCGTGGACACCCACGGCAAACCCGCACGCACCTTCCCGGCCCGCCTGCCGCTGCTGCCGCTGGACCGCATTTATGTGCGCAACTTGAAGATTCATAACCCGCGGGTGCTGACCGCCCGCCCCTGGTCCCATCTGTCAGACCATGTGCCGCTGTGCGTGGAGATCGAACTATGAACATTGCGGTCGAGCACATTGCCACCGATCAACCGCCGGATGAAGCCAAGGCCCGCGACCTCGATTACGGTTGGCAGCCGGACAATCAGCTCGAGTTGCTGGAGAACGGCGAGGCGTACTTTCCCAAAGTGTTCGAGGCCTTGCGGGGGGCGCAGCGGGAGATCCTGCTGGAGACCTTTATCCTCTTCGAAGACAAGGTCGGCCATGAGCTGCAACGCATCTTGATCGAGGCGGCGCAGCGTGGGGTCAAGGTGGTGGTCAGCCTGGATGGTTTTGGCTGCGGCGAACTGAGCCCCGCTTTTCTCGGCGAATTGGCAGCGGCCGGGGTAGCCGTGCAGATATTTGACCCGGCGTCCAAGACCCTGGGTATCCGGACCAACTGGTTTCGCCGCCTGCACCGCAAGATCGTGGTGGTGGATGCCACCGTGGCGTTTATCGGCGGGATCAACTTTTCTGCCGATCACCTGGGGGACTTTGGCCCCGAAGCCAAGCAGGATTACGCGGTGCAGGTGATTGGCCCGGCGGTGGCCGACCTGCATCATTTCGCCCTCGCACAAAGCGGCCGCCAGGTGCGCACGCGACGTGGGTGGCGGCGCCGCCAGCAACGGCCTTCGGCATGGTCGACCGATAAAGGCGACGGCTTGGTACGCCTGATTTACCGCGACAATCTGCAACACCGCGACGATATTGAAGAGGCGTATATCCATGCCTTGAGCAAAGCCCAAAAACGCGCGGTGATTGCCAATGCCTACTTCTTCCCTGGCTACCGCCTGCTGCGCGAGATCCGCAACGCGGCGCGCCGTGGCGTGAAGGTGCAATTGATCATGCAGGGCCAGCCCGACGTCCTGTTGGCCAAGCTGGCCGCGCGCATGCTCTACGACTACCTGCTCAAGGATGGCGTGGTGATTCATGAGTATTGCCAGCGCCCGTTGCACGGCAAGGTCGCGCTGGTGGATGACGAGTGGAGCACGGTGGGTTCGAGCAACCTCGACCCGCTGAGCCTGTCGCTGAATCTGGAAGCCAACGTACTGATTCGTGACCGCGCGTTCAATCAGCAGCTGTATGAACGTCTGGAAATACTCGCCAAGGAGCATTGCCAGACCATGCCGGAAAACCGCAAGCCACGCCTGTGGCTATGGCGATTGACCGTCGGATTTCTGGTGTTCCATGTGATGCGCCACTTCCCCGCGCTGACGGGCTGGTTGCCAGCGCACAAGCCACGCTTGAAACCCTTCGAGAGTCAGGCCCATGACGTCTGAAAACAACGGATCACGCTTCAAGCGCTGGAAAAAACCACTGACCATCGCCTTCTTCCTCGCGCTGATCGTGCTGTTCACCCTGCTGGCTCGGCGCATTGATTGGAGCGAAGTGGTTCAAACCCTGGGCGACTTCAAGCTGCGCACCTTGTTTATCGCCAGCACCCTGACCTTGTGCAGCTTTCTCGTCTACGCCAGCTTCGATCTGATCGGTCGCACCTACATCCGCCAGCCGCTGGGCTGGAAGCAGATCCTGCCAGTCGGGATCATCAGCTATGCGTTCAATCTCAATCTCAGCGCCTGGGTAGGTGGGATCGCCATGCGTTACCGACTGTATTCGCGGCTGGGGGTGAGCACCGGCAATATCGCCAAGATCCTCGGCCTGAGCCTGGCCACCAACTGGTTTGGCTATATGGCCTTGGCCGGGGTGGTGTTCAGCAGCGGGTTGGTGACGATGCCACCGGGTTGGAAGCTAAGCAGCGGCGCACTGCAAGGGGTCGGCGTGTTGCTGATACTGGCCAGCCTCGGTTACCTGGCGGCGTGCCAGTTTTCGAAAAAGCGCGCCTGGTCGATTCGCGGGATCGAGATCAACCTGCCGTCCCTGCGCATGGCGTGCTTGCAGCTGGCGTTGGGCGCGTTGAACTGGTCGCTGATGGCAGCGGTGATTTTCACGCTGCTGCCCGCCAAGTTGGACTATCCGCTGGTACTCGGCGTATTGCTGATCAGCGCGATTGCCGGGGTAGTCACCCATATCCCGGCCGGACTGGGCGTACTCGAGGCGGTGTTTATTGCGCTGCTGCAGCACGAGGCATCACGGGGCAGCTTGCTGGCGGGACTGATTGCCTACCGGGCGATCTACTTTATTTGCCCGCTGTTGATCGCGCTGGTGATGTACCTGGGTGTCGAAGCCAAGGCCAAGGCGTTGCGGGTGAAGAAGACACCCGCTTGATCGCGTTATTGGGACTGGATGATGCTTAACCACTCACCCACCACCATCTCGGTGATCCAGTCCACCAGGATCGAGGTGTAGGCCTGCTGGGACACCGGGTCGCTAAGGGAATGGTCGGCACCGTCGATGATGCGGTGCGTCAGTGAATGGGTCTGCTGGCACGCCGCGCGGTAACTCATGATGGTCGCGTGGGGCACATGGTCATCCGTCTCCGACTCGACGATCAGCACATCACCGGTAAATTGTGCGCAGGCATGCAGGGCGCGGTTGGTTTCGGCATGCACCAGCGTGCTGCGGTAATCCATCAAGTCACCCTTATCCAGGTCACGCTTGGGCTTGAGCCATTCCTGGTCGCGGTACAGCGCCGGCACACGCAGCGCCAGCCAGCGCACCGGGCGCAATGAAGTGAGAATCGCCGCCAGGTAACCGCCATAGCTGGTGCCCACCACCGCCACCGCCGAGGTGTCGATGGCCGGGTGCGCGAGCAGACGGTCGTAGGCCGCCAGCAGATCGCGCAGGTTGTCTTCACGGGTGACGCGGGACAACGGGATACCCGTGCCCGCGTGACCACGCAGATCGAAAGTCAGGCACACGCACCCCAGGCCGGCGATACCTTTGGCTCGCTCCAGGTCACGCTCCTGACTACCGCCCCAGCCGTGCACAAACAACACACCCGGTACTTTGGATTTGGGGCTCAGGAACGTGCCGCTCATCTGTTCGTCGTCGATATCGATCGCAATGCTTTCGCTTCTAGCCGTCATAAGATTTAACCGTCACGTACTTGAGAAGAAAGTCGCTGTTTTCGGCCGGGCCCCGGTACACCTCGATGGCATCCGCCGGCAGCGCCTGGTCCACGTAGGTTTCCACCGACGACACATGAATGGCCTTGAGGCCTGGGTGGTTGATAAAACTTTGCAGCGCCGCGACTTCCGCGCTGCTGGCGCCGCCCATGCGCCAGGACTGTTCGAGTACGCCACTGCGGCGCTGGCCTTCACTGTCCAGGCCCTGGGCGATGTCGTAGTTGCGCCGGGAAGCGTAGAAACCAGGGTAAGCCTCATCGGCGGCCGCGTCGAAGACCTGGGCCTGTTCGATGGCTTGGCGCACACCGTCGGGCAGGTCGAGCGTGAGCAAGTCCTCGTAGCCACCCGGCACCACCAGCAGGTTGGAGCCGCCATAAACCTCTTCACCCTGCCCGTCCTTCGTCAGGTATTGCTCGCCGCAGTAACTGAACACGTGATCACCGATAAAACTCTGGCCCACACTATGGGTGACCACATCGTGCAGGTCTTGTTCCAGCACCACGCCCTCGCTGAACATCTGCGCCGCTTCGGGGCGCACCAGCACGGCCTCGAATGCATCAAGGCTGTGGATAACTTCCTGGCCGCGTCCGGCGCAGGCGTGCACGGGTTTCAGCCGAATCGGCCCGCTGTAAAGCAGGCGTTCGGCGGCAGGTCGTGCATCCTCCAAGGCAAATACGCTAAGACCCGCCAGAACCACATCGCGTACACGCTCGCAGAATAACGGCGACCAGCCTTCGGGGGCTTTCGCTTCGGGGCTTAGCAGCCCATGGCTGATGGCCTTGGTGCAGATGAAGTCGTGATCGACGTAACCGCCCCACAGGTCTTCCGGGCCTTTGACCTGAAGCGCGCGGGCCTGGGCTGGCCCCACCAGGGTTTGTGTGGGTAGCAGGTAGAGTTCACGACCGGTGTGTTTTTGTGGGTCGTAACTGCCGCCGAATTTGAGCCCCAGGATCTGCGCCAGCCAGCGGGCCAAGGCGCGGTTGGTTTCGACTTCATGCTGGGGCGCGCCCTCTCGCGTGGAGTGAGCGACGATCCATTTTTTGCGTTGAATCGGGGTCATGCGTCCCCCTTGGCCATCCCGCCATGTGTGTGCGGGAAAGGCTGCAGGTATCACGCCAAGGTTGTGTCCAAGAGAATGCTTTTAAAATCAAGTCGTTGCTGAAAAGGCGATGGCAGTTGGCCTGCCTGATTCTGCACGACGTCGCCTTGAACGCACGGCGTTCTGCACGATTCACACGCCAAAACGGCTGCGGTAGTCACTGGGGGCCAACCCGGTGATTTTTTTGAAAATGGCGCGAAAAGCGCTGGGGTCCTGATAGCCCACGGTCCAGGCAATATGGTCGATGGTGCCGTTGGTGAACTCCAGCATCTGCCGCGCCTTGCCCACGCGCAGGTGCTGGCAGTATTCGGTGGGTTTCAAGCCGGTAGCATTGCGAAAGCGTCGCAGGAAGGTGCGCTCCTCGAGCCCCGCCTCTTGCGCCATGCTGGCGACGGACACGTCCACCGCGCCGCTGGCTTGCAACCCATGCTGGACCTTGAGGATGGCCGCGTCGCCATGGCTGAGGATCGGCGCGAAGTTACTGCCGCATTGACTGGCGCTGTCGCTGTGTTCGATCACCAGGAAACGCGCGGTGTCAGCGGCGATGCTCGGCCCCATCAGGCGGTCGACCAGGCGCAGGCCCAACTCGGACCAGGCCATCAGCCCGGCGGTCGTGATCAGGTCGCCGTCATCTACGATGGGTTTATCCGCCTCCAGCCGCACGGCCGGGTAACGCGCGGCAAAGGACTTGGCGGAAGACCAATGGGTGGTGGCGCTGCGACCATCCAGCAACCCACTGCGCGCCAGCATGATCGAGCCGATGCACACGCCGCCGAGTACGGTGCCCGCCGCGTGTTGCTGGCGAATCCACTCCAGTAACGGGGGGGGCGCCTGTTCTTCGGTGAATTCGCCAATCGACGGAGGCACCAGCACGGCCATCATCGGTTGGTCAGGGCCGGGGTCGCTGGCGAATCCCCTTGTCGGCTTGCCACTGGCGTCCACCTGCCAATGGCTGACCCGCAACACCGGCAGCTGCGCAGACTGATGCTCGGCGGCGATCCGGTTGGCGACCCCGAACAGGTCGGTCAAGCCGTGCACCGCTGCCAACTGCGCCCCCTGGTAGATCAACACGCCCAGCTCAACAACCGCCATTGTCAGTTTTCCCCCTGTTATTGTCGGTGCAGCCAATCCCGCGCCCCGGCGCCAGCTAACATACTGGCCCCATCAACCCATCACGAGGCAATACCCATGGCCAAGCAAGCGCTCATCCTAATCGATATCCAGAACGACTACTTCCCTCAAGGCAAGTGGCCGCTCGATGGCGTGGAAGCTGCGGCGGACAAGGCTGCGCAGGTGCTCCAGGCCTTTCGCCAGAACGGGGATGCGGTGATTCATGTGCGCCATGAATTCACTTCCGAGGATGCACCGTTTTTCACCCCGAACTCTGAGGGAGCCTATTTGCACCCCAAGGTGCTGAACGAGGGCAGCGAGCCGGTGGTGCTTAAACATTTCGTGAATTCGTTCCGCGAAACCCATCTACGCGCCCTGCTGGAACAGCGCAGCATCACCGAACTGGTGGTGGGCGGCAGCATGAGCCATATGTGCGTCGATGCTGTGGTGCGGGCGGCAGCGGACCTGGGCTACAAGGTCACGGTGATTCATGACGCGTGCGCCACCCGCGATCTGGAATTCAACGGGCAGGTGATTCCAGCGGCGCAGGTGCATGGCGCGTATATGGCGTCGTTGGCGTTTGGTTACGCGGGCGTAGTGTCGGCGGATGAGTATTTGAAGGCGCAAGCAGCAGCGGCGTAAGCGCTGCTTGCTTGCGTGCCATTAGCGGGTCGCGATGATAAACAGGCGCGGGAATGGCAGTAATACGGTGCCATCGCCTAGAGCTGGGTAAGCTTGGGCAATCCGCGTCTGGTATTCCTGTAGGAAGTCGGTCTTTTCGCTATCGGTCAGCGGCGCTAGAAAGGGTCGCAAACCCGACCCCTTAAACCACTCGACCACGGCCGCATGGTCCGCCAATGGGTGCTGGTAAGTGGTGCGCCATACATCGACGGTGCTGCAGTGTTTGCTCAGCAGTTCGTAGTAGTAACTCGCCGTGTGGCGTTCATTGTGTTTGACCGCACCAAGCTTTACAGACCACGTGCCCTCGGCCGCGACTTCACGCGCAAGCCGGTGTGCGGGCTCATCGAGGTTGTCCGGGGTTTGCACTGCCAGTGTGCCGCCGGGCGTCAGCTGGTTGACCAGATGAGGGTAAAGCGTGGCGTGATTGGGCAGCCATTGCAGCGAAGCGTTGGCGAGGATCACGTCGAATTTTTGCGCGGGACTCCAGGCGCCGATATCGGCCAGTTCAAAGCTCAACTCCGGCAGGCGTTTGCGCGCGTCGATCAACATATCGTCGGAGCTGTCCATGCCGATGACGTGTGCCTGAGGGAAACGCTCGGCCAGCACTTCAGTGGAATTGCCAGGGCCACAACCCAGGTCGACGGCGGTGTTCACCTCATTATTTGGAATGGCTGCAACCAGGTCACGGACCGGACGGGTGCGCTGTTGCTCGAACATCGTGTACTGCTTGGCTGACCAGGTCATCGCGGCTCTCCTTGTTCTTTTGAAGTGGGTTACAGCCTAAATCGTGTGCCCCATGAGGACAAATGCCAGGACCGGCGATCTTCGATCCCGTCACTTAATCCGTTGCAGAAAACTCATGTACGGTTCCCCATTCATGATGGAGTCTTCGCGCATCTGGCCGTCAGGCCTGGGCTCAAGAATGATAGGGGGTGAATAATTTGTGCCTGGGTGCAGTTTCATTCATCACGAAATTGCAAAAAAGCCCCGAGAGCAAGGCTCACGGGGCTTTTCAGGGAAGCTGTACGGATTGCTCCGAGCGGTATCCTAGAACGGAATATCGTCATCAAAGCTGTCGAAATCCGGAGCCGGCTGCGGAGCGGCCTGTTGCGGTGCTGGACGCGACTCACGCTGTGGCTGCTGGCTTGGCTGTGGACGCGACTGCTGCGGGCGCGGAGCCGAGTTGGACATGCCACCCTGGCCTTGTTGGTCGCCCTGTGGACGGCCGCCCAGCAGTTGCATGGTGCCTTGCATGTCGACCACGATTTCAGTGGTGTAACGCTTGATGCCGTCTTTTTCCCACTCGCGGGTTTGCAGCTTGCCTTCGATGTAGACCTGCGAACCTTTGCGCAGGTACTCACCAGCGATCTCTGCCACCTTGCCGAACATCGACACACGGTGCCATTCGGTTTTCTCGACCTTCTGGCCGGTCTGCTTGTCGGTCCACTGTTCGCTGGTCGCCAGACTCAGGTTGGTCACGGCGTTACCGTTAGGCAAGTAGCGAACTTCGGGATCCTGGCCGCATGTACCGACCAATATGACTTTGTTAACCCCACGGGCCATAACGTTCTCCTATGCTGGGCGCGCTGTCGGCACTGGGTTGACCAGTTGCTCGAGCGTCGCGCGATCCAATAATTCGGTGTCCAATTTGATGTAAATGGCCGCCTCTTCAGCGACCACGACGGCATCTGTTACCCCTACGACGGCCTTCAGGCGCTCTACCAGACCGTTTTCACGGATCGCCTCAGGCGATAGCGGCAAACGCAGGCTTGTGACGTAGGGAGGTTCGCGCATGGTAACAGCAAAGGCCAACCAAAGTGCAGCCAGCCCGGCGCATCCGAGGAACACAACCGACAAACCGCCATGCTGGAACATCCAGCCGCCCATGATGCCGCCCAACGCCGAGCCAAGGAACTGGCTGGTGGAATACACCCCCATCGCCGTGCCCTTGCCACCCGCCGGTGAAACTTTACTGATCAGCGAAGGCAATGAAGCCTCCAGCAGGTTGAACGCGGTGAAGAACACCACCGTGCCGATAACCAGCGCCCGTAGGCTGTCGCCGAACTGCCAGAAGAATAGTTCAGTGAGCATCAATGTCGCGACGGCGCCGAGTAAAACTCGTTTCATTTTGCGTTTCTTCTCGCCATAGATGATGAACGGGATCATGGCAAAGAAAGAGATCAGCAAGGCTGTCAGGTAGACCCACCAGTGCTGTTCCTTGGGCAGCCCGGCTTTCTGCACCAGGGCCAGGGGCAAGGCGACGAAGCTGCACATCAGCATTGCGTGTAATACGAAGATACCTAAGTCCAGGCGCAACAGGTCCGGGTGCTTGAGCGTCGGCAATAGCGCCTTGCGTGCGACGCCCGACTCACGGTGCTGCAACGTGCCGGTTGAGCGCGGCACCATGAAGGCCACGATCACGATCCCGAACAACGCCATGCCGCCGGTGGCAAGGAACAAGCCGTGCAAGCCAAAGGCGCGCGTCAGCAACGGGCCGACAACCATGGCCACGGCGAACGACAGGCCGATGGTCATGCCGATCATGGCCATGGCCTTGGTGCGGTGTTGCTCGCGGGTGAGGTCGGACAGCAGCGCCATGACGGCAGCGGAAATCGCCCCGGCACCCTGCAGGATGCGCCCGGCGATCACGCCCCAGATCGAATCGGATTGCGCCGCGAGCACGCTGCCGAGGGCGAAGACGATCAGCCCGAGGTAAATCACAGGACGCCGGCCAATGCGGTCGGAAATGATTCCGAACGGGATTTGAAAAATCGCCTGGGTCAGGCCATAGGCGCCAATCGCCAGGCCGATCAGTGCGGGGGTCGCGCCTGCCAGATCCATTCCATAGGTCGCCAGTACCGGCAACACCATGAACATGCCAAGCATACGGAACGCGAACACCAGGGCCAGACCGCTTGCTGCTCGGGTCTCGCCACTACTCATGCGTTCGCTGTGGGGATCGTGCATGGAAAAACCTCGTGTGAACCGGCGGCGATTCTACCAGTCCCATCGATTGAGAGGGTATATGCGGCGCTTTGCCGCGCAGCTTTCATGTAAGGCTGCACCCGGCACTTTGACAGTGTATATTCATCCAGTCTTTAGCCGTATACTCCTGCATTATTTACGCCCGCCGTGCGAGGCCATCTTGGACAAGATCCTGATTCGTGGGGCTAGAACCCACAACCTGAAGAATATCGACCTGACCCTGCCCCGGGACAAACTGATCGTCATCACCGGCTTGTCCGGCTCCGGCAAATCGTCCCTGGCGTTCGACACGCTGTATGCCGAAGGTCAGCGGCGCTATGTGGAATCGCTGTCGGCCTATGCCCGTCAGTTCCTGTCGATGATGGAAAAGCCAGACGTCGACACCATTGAAGGCTTGTCGCCGGCGATTTCCATCGAACAAAAGTCGACCTCCCATAACCCGCGCTCTACCGTGGGCACCATCACCGAAATATACGACTACCTGCGCCTGCTGTACGCGCGGGTGGGTATCCCCCGTTGCCCGGACCACGACATTCCGCTGGAAGCCCAGACCGTCAGCCAGATGGTCGACCTGGTGCTGGCCCAACCGGAAGGCGCCAAGCTGATGCTGCTGGCGCCGGTGATTCGCGAGCGCAAGGGCGAACATCTCTCTGTATTCGAAGAGCTGCGTGCACAGGGCTTTGTGCGCGCGCGCATCAACGGCAAGCTGTATGAGCTGGACGAAGCGCCGAAACTCGACAAGCAGAAGAAGCACTCGATTGATGTAGTGGTCGATCGCTTCAAGGTGCGGGCCGACCTGCAGCAGCGTCTGGCGGAATCGTTCGAGACCGCGTTGAAGCTGGCAGACGGTATCGCCCTGGTGGCGCCGATGGACGACGAGCCGGGCGAAGAGATCATCTTCTCCGCGCGCTTTGCCTGCCCGATCTGTGGCCATGCCATCAGCGAGCTGGAACCCAAGCTGTTCTCCTTCAACAACCCGGCCGGTGCCTGCCCGACCTGCGACGGCCTGGGCGTGAAGCAATTCTTCGACATCAAGCGCCTGGTTAACGGGGAGCTGACATTGGCGGAGGGCGCGATACGCGGCTGGGACAGGCGTAACGTCTACTACTTCCAGATGCTCGGGTCGTTGGCGTCCCACTACAAGTTCAGCCTTGAAGTGCCATTCAACCAACTGCCGGCAGAACAGCAGAAAGTCATCCTCAATGGCAGCGGTTCGCAGAACGTCGACTTCAAGTACCTGAACGACCGTGGCGACATCGTCAAGCGCTCCCACCCGTTCGAAGGCATCGTGCCGAACCTGGAGCGGCGCTACCGTGAGACTGAATCGGCGAGCGTGCGCGAAGAGCTGGCGAAATTCCTCAGCACCCAACCGTGCCCGGATTGCCGGGGCACTCGCCTGCGTCGTGAAGCACGGCATGTGTGGGTCGGCGAGAAAACCTTGCCCGCGGTAACCAACCTACCAATTGGCGATGCCTGTGAATACTTCGGCGTACTGAAGCTGACCGGGCGCCGTGGGGAAATTGCCGACAAGATCCTCAAGGAAATTCGCGAGCGCTTGCAGTTCCTGGTTAACGTGGGCTTGGATTATCTATCCCTGGACCGCAGCGCCGACACCTTGTCGGGCGGTGAAGCGCAGCGCATTCGCCTGGCCAGCCAGATCGGTGCGGGCCTGGTGGGGGTGTTGTACATCCTCGATGAGCCTTCGATTGGCTTGCACCAGCGCGATAACGATCGCCTGCTGGGCACGTTGAAACACCTGCGGGACATCGGCAACACGGTGATTGTGGTCGAGCACGATGAAGACGCGATTCGCCTGGCGGACTACGTGGTCGACATTGGTCCAGGCGCCGGCGTGCATGGTGGGCATATTGTCGCCGAAGGCACGCCTGCCGAGGTAATGGCACATCCCGACTCGTTGACCGGCAAGTACCTGTCCGGCCGCGTGAAGATCGCAGTGCCAGCCAAGCGCACACCGCGCAACAAGAAGATGGCATTGCACCTCAAGGGCGCGCGCGGCAACAATTTGCGCAATGTAGACCTGGAAATTCCCCTGGGCCTGCTGACCTGCGTGACTGGTGTTTCCGGCTCTGGCAAGTCGACGCTGATCAACAACACGCTGTTCCCCTTGAGTGCCACCGCCTTGAACGGCGCGACCACCCTGGAAGCTGCAGCGCACGACAGCATCAAGGGCTTGGAACACCTGGACAAGGTGGTCGATATCGACCAGAGCCCGATTGGCCGCACACCGCGCTCCAACCCCGCGACCTATACCGGGTTGTTCACGCCGATTCGCGAGCTGTTCGCCGGCGTGCCGGAATCCCGTTCTCGGGGCTACGGGCCTGGCCGGTTCTCATTCAACGTCAAGGGTGGGCGCTGTGAAGCATGCCAGGGCGATGGCCTGATCAAGGTGGAGATGCACTTCCTGCCGGACATCTACGTGCCGTGCGATGTGTGCAAGAGCAAGCGTTATAACCGCGAAACCCTGGAGATCAAGTACAAGGGCAAGAGCATCCACGAAACCCTTGAAATGACCATCGAGGAAGCCCGGGTGTTCTTCGATGCGGTTCCGGCGTTGGCGCGCAAGCTGCAAACGCTGATGGATGTGGGCCTGTCGTATATCAAGCTGGGGCAGTCGGCGACGACGTTGTCCGGGGGTGAGGCGCAGCGGGTGAAGCTGTCTCGCGAGCTGTCCAAGCGTGATACTGGCAAGACCCTGTACATCCTCGATGAGCCGACCACGGGCCTGCACTTCGCGGATATTCAACAGTTGCTGGACGTGCTGCACCGCTTGCGAGACCACGGCAACACCGTGGTGGTGATCGAGCACAACCTCGATGTGATCAAGACCGCCGATTGGCTGGTCGATCTAGGGCCGGAAGGCGGATCCAAGGGCGGCCAGATCATTGCAGTAGGTACACCGGAGCAGGTCTCCGAGATGCCGCAATCGCATACTGGTTACTACTTGAAACCACTGCTGGCGCGCGACCGGGCCTGATTTATCAGGCCCAATAAAAAGCCCCTTTCACTACTGAGGTGACAGGGGCTTTTTTGTAGCCGGAAATCAGAACTGCGATTGCAGGTAATTCTCCAGCCCCACCAATTTGATCAGGCCCAACTGCTTTTCCAGCCAGTAGGTGTGATCTTCTTCGGTATCGTTCAACTGCACGCGCAGGATTTCCCGCGTGACGAAGTCGCTGTGCTGCTCGCAGAGTTCGATTCCCTTGCAGAGCGCGGCACGCACCTTGTACTCAAGACGAAGATCGGCTGCAAGCATGTCAGGTACGCTGGTGCCCACGTCCAGATCGTCGGGACGCATACGTGGCGTGCCTTCGAGCATCAGGATACGGCGCATCAGCGCATCGGCGTGCTGTGCCTCTTCTTCCATTTCGTGGTTAATACGCTCGTAGAGTTCGGTAAAACCCCAGTCTTCGTACATGCGCGAGTGGATGAAATATTGGTCACGAGCTGCCAGTTCGCCCGTCAGCAACGTGTTGAGGTAATCGATTACGTCGGGGTGACCTTGCATCGCCCTACATCTCCCTGCTTGAAAGTCTGTAGTTTGAACCATGATGACTCGGAGGTCACGGGACTAACGGCAGAAAAGTGAAGATTTCCGGAGAAAAGTAGCTGAAATAACGCAAAAACCGCCCAAATGAGGGCGGTTCTGCTTATCGTTTAGAGTCAGTTAAGCGATACACCGAGTGCCTTTGCGATTGTTTCTCCATAAGCAGGATCTGCCTTGTAGAAGTGCTGCAATTGACGCTGGACCACATCACTGGAAACTCCGCCCATTGCCCCCGCGATATTGCTGGTGAGCAATGCCTTCTGCTCATCGCTCATCAAGCGGAACAGCGCACCGGCGTGGCTGTAGTAGTCGGTGTCTTCACGGTGATCGTAACGATCAGCTGCACCGCTCAAAGCTAACGCTGGCTCGGCGTACTGAGGCGCTTGCTTTGGTGCTTCGGCGTAGCTGTTCGGTTCGTAGTTCGGAGTCGCTCCACCATTACTGCCAAATGCCATCGAACCATCACGCTGGTAGCTGTTCACCGGGCTGCGCGGAGCATTCACCGGCAGCTGCTGGTGGTTGGTACCCACGCGGTAGCGGTGGGCATCTGCGTAAGCGAATACGCGACCTTGGAGCATACGGTCTGGCGACAAGCCAACGCCTGGAACCATGTTGCTTGGGCCGAACGCTGCCTGCTCCACTTCAGCGAAGTAGTTCTGCGGGTTACGGTTAAGCTCCAACTCGCCGACTTCAATTAACGGGAACTCTTTCTGCGACCAGGTTTTGGTCACATCAAACGGATTCTCGTAATGAGCATTCGCCTGGGCCTCGGTCATGATCTGGATGCAAACCCGCCATTTCGGGAAGTCACCACGCTCGATCGCACCAAACAGATCACGCTGGGCATAGTCAGGATCGGTACCGGCCAAGCGCGCAGCCTCAGCCGGCGCCAGGTTCTTGATGCCTTGCTTGGTCTTGTAGTGCCACTTCACCCAGTGCCGCTCGCCATTGGCGTTAATCAAGCTGTAGGTGTGACTGCCAAAGCCGTGCATATGACGGTAGCCATCGGGAATACCACGGTCCGAAAACAGGATGGTGACCTGGTGCAGCGCCTCTGGAGAGTGCGACCAGAAGTCCCACATCATTTGCGCGCTTTTCAGGTTGCTTTGCGGCAAGCGCTTTTGAGTGTGGATGAAATCCGGGAATTTCAACGGATCGCGTATGAAGAACACCGGTGTGTTGTTACCCACGATGTCCCAATTGCCTTCTTCGGTGTAGAACTTCAAGGCAAAACCACGGGGATCGCGCTCAGTGTCTGCAGAACCACGCTCACCGCCCACAGTGGAAAAGCGCAGGAACGTTGGAGTTTGCTTACCGACGGACTCGAACAACTTGGCGCTGGTGTACTGGGTGATGTCCCGAGTAACCGTGAAGGTACCGTAGGCACCCGACCCTTTGGCGTGCACGCGACGCTCAGGGATGTTTTCACGGTTGAAATGGGCAAGCTTCTCGATCAGGTGAAAATCGTCAAGAAGCAGCGGGCCGCGCGGGCCGGCTGAACGGGAATTCTGGTTGTCCGCAACGGGAGCGCCGCTGGCGGTGGTAAGGATTTTATTCTGGCTCATGCTCAATTTCCCTCAGGTCGGACTTGGAACTGCCGGCTAATCGGCTTGGGGGGAGTATTGACCATCAACATGACACCTACAAATTCATTAAATCGTAAGTCCCAATAGAAAATAACTACCAACACCCTTGTGCACATAGTGCCGAGCGTTGCCGGTGGACGCTTGTACAAATCGCGCTTTTGTTACGCGCACAAAAAACCGGGCACTAGGCCCGGTTCTTCGTTACAGCTTGTCGTCTTACTCGGCGCTTACAGCTTCGCCGGCAGTAGCACGATCAACCAACTCGACGTACGCCATAGGCGCGTTGTCGCCAGCGCGGAAACCGCACTTGAGGATGCGCAGGTAGCCACCCTCACGGGTAGCGTAACGCTTGCCCAGGTCGTTGAAGAGCTTACCAACGATAGCTTTCGAACGAGTACGGTCGAAAGCCAGACGGCGGTTAGCCAGGCTGTCTGTCTTAGCCAAAGTGATCAGCGGCTCAGCAACGCGACGCAGTTCTTTAGCTTTCGGCAGTGTAGTTTTGATCAGCTCGTGCTCGAACAGCGACACCGCCATGTTTTGAAACATGGCCTTGCGGTGCGAGCTGGTACGGCTCAGGTGACGACCACTTTTACGATGACGCATGGTTCATTCCTTACCAAACTCACGTTCGGTGATTACGACGATCAGGCAGTCGCCTTGTCGTCCTTCTTAAGACTTGCAGGCGGCCAGTTGTCGAGGCGCATGCCGAGGGACAGACCGCGGGAGGCCAGAACGTCCTTGATTTCAGTCAAGGATTTCTTGCCCAGGTTCGGAGTCTTCAACAGTTCTACTTCGGTACGCTGAATCAGGTCACCGATGTAGTAAATGTTTTCCGCCTTAAGGCAGTTAGCCGAACGTACAGTCAGTTCCAGATCGTCAACCGGGCGAAGCAGGATCGGATCGATCTCGTCTTCTTGCTCGATTACCACTGGTTCGCTGTCACCCTTGAGGTCGACGAACGCAGCCAACTGCTGTTGCAGAATGGTTGCAGCACGGCGGATAGCCTCTTCAGGATCCAGAGTACCGTTGGTTTCCAGATCAATAACCAGCTTGTCCAGGTTAGTACGCTGCTCGACACGGGCGTTTTCCACCACGTATGCGATACGGCGAACCGGGCTGAACGAAGAGTCAAGCTGCAAGCGACCAATGCTGCGGCTTTCGTCTTCATCGCTCTGACGCGAGTCGGCCGGTTCATAACCACGACCACGAGCTACGGTGAGCTTCATGTTCAGGGCGCCGTTAGACGCCAGGTTAGCGATTACGTGATCGGGGTTAACGATCTCGACATCATGATCCAGCTGAATATCGGCAGCGGTAACCACCCCCGAACCCTTCTTCGACAAGGTCAGCGTAACTTCGTCACGGCCGTGCAGCTTGATAGCCAGACCTTTAAGGTTCAACAGGATTTCAATTACGTCTTCCTGTACACCTTCGATGGCGCTGTACTCGTGGAGCACACCGTCAATCTCGGCCTCGACTACTGCACAGCCGGGCATTGAGGACAACAGGATGCGGCGCAGCGCGTTGCCCAGGGTGTGGCCAAAACCACGCTCGAGAGGCTCGAGAGTGATCTTGGCGCGGGTTGGACTGACAACCTGCACATCAATGTGGCGGGGTGTCAGGAACTCATTTACCGAAATCTGCATGGATGCACCTATTTTCTAGCCCTTACTTGGAGTAGAGCTCGACAATCAGGCTTTCGTTGATGTCGGCGGACAGATCACTGCGAGCAGGAACGTTCTTGAAAACGCCCGACTTCTTCTCAGTGTCTACTTCTACCCATTCTACGCGGCCACGTTGGGCACACAGATCGAGAGCTTGGACAATGCGAAGTTGGTTTTTTGCTTTCTCGCGAACTGCGACCACGTCACCAGCACGAACCTGATAAGACGGAACGTTTACGGTCTGACCGTTAACGCTGATCGACTTGTGCGATACCAGCTGACGGGATTCGGCACGAGTCGAACCAAAGCCCATACGGTATACAACGTTGTCCAGACGGCATTCGAGCAGTTGCAGCAGGTTTTCACCGGTTGCACCTTTCTTGCCAGCAGCTTCTTTGTAGTAGCCGCTGAACTGACGCTCGAGAACGCCGTAGATACGACGGACCTTCTGCTTTTCACGCAGTTGGGTGCCGTAATCGGACTGGCGACCGCGGCGTTGGCCGTGGATACCAGGTGCTGCTTCAATGTTGCACTTCGATTCGATCGCGCGCACGCCGCTCTTCAGGAAGAGATCGGTGCCTTCGCGACGAGCGAGTTTGCATTTTGGACCAATGTAACGAGCCATTCTTTACAATCTCCTGGATTACACGCGGCGCTTCTTCGGCGGACGGCACCCGTTGTGCGGGATTGGCGTCACGTCGGTGATGCTGGCGATCTTATAGCCACAGCCGTTCAAAGCACGGACAGCAGACTCACGACCTGGACCTGGACCTTTGACGTTAACGTCGAGGTTTTTCAGGCCATATTCCAGCGCAGCTTGACCAGCACGTTCAGCAGCTACTTGAGCAGCAAACGGAGTGGACTTGCGGGAACCGCGGAAACCCGAACCACCGGAGGTAGCCCAAGAAAGCGCGTTACCTTGACGGTCGGTGATGGTCACGATGGTGTTGTTAAAAGATGCATGGATGTGGGCGATGCCATCAACCACTGTCTTTTTAACTTTTTTACGAGGACGAGCAGCAGGTTTTGCCATGATAATTTTCCTGTCGATTCGCTGGGGCGATTACTTGCGGATCGGCTTACGCGGACCTTTACGGGTACGCGCGTTAGTCTTGGTACGCTGACCGCGTACTGGAAGACCACGACGATGACGCAGACCGCGATAGCAACCGAGGTCCATCAAACGCTTGATTTTCATGTTGATTTCGCGACGCAGGTCACCTTCAGTGGTGAACTTCGCCACTTCGCCACGCAGCAATTCAATCTGCTCGTCGCTCAGATCCTTGATCTTAGCGGCTGGGTTTACCCCAGCAACTGCGCAAATTTTCTGCGCAGTAGTGCGACCAACACCATAGATGTAGGTCAGCGAGATAACAGTGTGCTTGTTATCTGGAATGTTAACGCCTGCAATACGGGCCATTCAGTGGGACTCCAATTGACAGCTACCTACGCCCCGGAAGCCAAGAAATAGGGCGCGAGATAATATCGCTGTAATAACAAATAATCAACCCGGCAGCGCACTAGCTGCCGGGCTTCAAGCGGATCACACTCAGCCTTGGCGCTGTTTGTGACGCGGTTCCGCGCTGCAAATTACTCGAACAACACCTTCGCGGCGAATAATCTTGCAGTTACGGCACAGCTTTTTCACCGATGCACGAACTTTCATCACCAACTCCTCGAACCTTATGGGTACTCAGCGCAACATGCCGCTGCCGTAACCCTTCAGGTTGGCTTTCTTCATCAGGGATTCGTACTGGTGCGAAACGAGGTGCGATTGTACTTGGGACATGAAGTCCATCACAACCACGACCACGATCAGCAACGAGGTCCCGCCAAGGTAGAACGGAACGTTTGCTGCAACCACCAGGAACTGGGGCAACAAGCACACGGCCGTCATATATAGAGCACCGAACAGGGTCAAACGAGTCAGAACGCCATCAATGTAGCGCGCAGACTGCTCACCTGGACGAATACCCGGAATAAAGGCACCGGACTTCTTCAGGTTTTCCGCTACGTCTTTCGGATTGAACATCAACGCCGTATAGAAGAAGCAGAAGAAAATAATCCCTGCACTAAACAGCAGAATATTCAACGGCTGACCAGGAGCGATCGACTGAGAGAGGTCCTGCAGCCAGCCCATATTTTCAGACTGACCAAACCAGGTACCCAACGAAGCCGGAAACAGCAAAATGCTGCTCGCGAAAATTGCCGGAATAACACCGGCCATATTCACTTTCAGCGGCAAGTGGCTGGTCTGCGCAGCAAAAACCTTACGGCCCTGCTGACGCTTGGCGTAGTGAACAGCAATACGACGCTGGCCACGCTCAATGAACACCACAAAACCGATAATCGCTACTGCCAGCAAACCGATGGCAACCAGGGCAAAGATATTGATATCACCCTGACGTGCAGACTCGAAAGACTGCCCGATTGCTCTCGGAAGACCGGCGACGATACCTGCGAAAATCAACATCGAGATACCGTTACCAACACCACGCTCAGTAATCTGCTCACCCAGCCACATCATGAACATCGCACCAGCCACAAACGTGGATACCGCGACGAAATGGAAGCCAAAGTCACCAGTGAACGCAACACCCTGCCCCGCCAAGCCAACGGACATGCCGATAGCTTGAACCAGGGCAAGGATGACGGTGCCGTAGCGGGTGTACTGGCTAATCTTGCGACGGCCAGCTTCACCTTCCTTCTTCAACTGCTCCAGCTGCGGGCTGACGGCTGTCATCAATTGCATGATGATCGATGCCGAGATGTACGGCATGATCCCCAGTGCAAAAATGCTCATCCGTTCCAGCGCGCCGCCAGAAAACATGTTGAACAAGCTAAGAATGGTCCCCTCATTCTGTCGAAACAGGTCTGCGAGTCGGTCCGGGTTGATACCTGGAACCGGGATGTGTGCGCCTATTCGGTAGACGATAATCGCCAGGAACAGAAAACGCAGACGAGCCCAAAGTTCAGACATACCGCCTTTGCCGAGCGCTGAGAGAGCACCTTGCTTAGCCATTTATTCCTCGAACTTGCCGCCAGCTGCTTCGATAGCCGAACGCGCACCTTTGGTGGCGCCGATTCCCTTGCCGATAGTGACAGCGCGAGTCACTTCACCGGACAGCATGATTTTCACACGCTGTACGTTGACGTTGATCACGTTGGCATCTTTCAGGGTCTGCACAGTAACGATGTCGCCTTCCACTTTAGCCAGCTCGGACAGACGCACTTCTGCGCGGTCCATGGCCTTCAGGGAAACGAAACCGAACTTAGGCAGGCGACGATGCAGCGGCTGTTGACCGCCTTCAAAGCCTGGAGCGATGGTGCCACCGGAGCGGGAGGTCTGACCTTTGTGACCACGGCCACCAGTCTTACCCAAACCGCTACCGATACCACGGCCCGGACGATGCTTTTCGCGACGGGAACCCGGCGCTGGACTCAGATCATTGAGTTTCATCGATTAACCCTCGACACGCAGCATGTAGTAAGCCTTGTTGATCATCCCGCGATTCTCGGGAGTATCCTGGACTTCTACAGTGTGACCGATGCGACGCAGACCCAAACCCTTAACGCACAATTTGTGGTTAGGGATGCGGCCGGTCATGCTTTTGATCAGCGTTACTTTAACGGTAGCCATGATCAGAAGATCTCCTTGACGCTTTTGCCACGCTTGGCGGCAATGGATTCAGGAGATTGCATAGCTTTCAAACCTTTGAAAGTGGCGTGAACCACGTTTACCGGGTTAGTCGAGCCATAGCACTTGGCCAGAACGTTCTGAACGCCAGCAACTTCGAGGACAGCACGCATAGCGCCGCCAGCGATGATACCGGTACCTTCAGAAGCAGGCTGCATGTACACCTTCGAAGCGCCGTGAGCGGACTTCATTGCGTACTGCAGCGTGGTGCCGTTCAGATCAACTTGGATCATGTTGCGACGAGCAGCTTCCATTGCCTTCTGGATCGCAGCAGGCACTTCACGTGACTTGCCACGGCCGAAGCCAACGCGCCCTTTACCATCACCAACCACGGTCAACGCGGTGAAAGTGAAGATACGGCCGCCTTTAACGGTTTTGGCTACGCGGTTAACTTGAACCAGCTTCTCAATGTAGCCTTCGTCGCGCTTTTGGTCGTTATTTGACATAACTTAGAACTCCAGCCCAGCTTCACGAGCAGCATCAGCCAGCGCTTTAACGCGGCCATGGTACTTGAAGCCAGAGCGGTCGAAAGCCACTTGCGAGACGCCAGCGGCCTTAGCACGCGTAGCGACCAGCTGGCCAACCTTTGTGGCCGCGTCGATGTTGCCAGTGGCACCATCACGCAGTTCTTTATCCAAAGTCGAGGCGCTGGCCAGGACTTTGTTGCCGTCGGCCGAGATGACCTGGGCGTAGATGTGCTGCGACGAGCGGAACACGCAGAGACGCACGACTTCGAGTTCGTGCATTTTCAGGCGTGCTTTGCGAGCGCGACGCAGTCGAGTAACTTTTTTGTCGGTCATTTGCTATGCCCTACTTCTTCTTGGCTTCTTTACGACGGACGACTTCGTCCGCGTAGCGCACACCTTTGCCTTTGTACGGCTCTGGTGGACGGAAGTCGCGGATCTCAGCAGCCACTTGACCTACCAGTTGCTTATCGATGCCCTTGATCAGGATATCGGTCTGGCTAGGAGTCTCAGCGGTGATGCCTTCCGGCAGTTCGTAATCCACTGGGTGCGAGAAGCCAAGGGCCAGGTTCAAAACCGTGCCTTTTGCTTGCGCTTTGTAACCAACACCGACCAGCTGGAGCTTACGCTCGAAGCCTTGGCTTACGCCTTGGACCATGTTGTTTACCAACGCACGCGTGGTACCAGCCATTGCGCGAGTTTGTTGATCGCCATTGCGAGCAGCGAAACGCAGCTCACCAGCTTCTTCAACGATCTCAACGGACGAATGGATATTCAGTTCAAGAGTGCCCTTGGCACCCTTCACCGAAAGCTGTTGGCCTGCGAATTTGACTTCGACACCGGCTGGCAGCTTAACGGGGTTCTTAGCGACGCGAGACATGCTTATCCCCCCTTAGAACACAGTGCAAAGAACTTCGCCGCCGACACCGGCAGCGCGCGCAGCACGATCCGTCATCACACCTTTGTTGGTGGAGACGATAGACACGCCCAGACCGCCACGAACTTTCGGCAGATCTTCAGCGGACTTGTACTGACGCAGGCCTGGACGGCTAACGCGCTTCACTTCCTCGATGACCGAACGGCCTTCGAAGTACTTCAGCTCGATGGACAGCAGTGGTTTGATTTCGCTGCTGATCTGATAACCCGCAATGTAGCCTTCGTCTTTCAGGACTTTGGCAACAGCAACCTTCAACTTGGAAGATGGCATGCTTACGACGGACTTTTCAGCCATCTGGGCATTACGGATACGAGTTAGCATGTCCGCTAACGGGTCCTGCATACTCATGGGCTAGACGCTCCTAATACAAAAAAATTAGCCTTGCGGCTACATATGTCGCTGAGAATCTCCGGGTAAAAAACACGGGCTCAGGCGAGCCGCGTATTTTAGACACACTCCGGAAATGAAACAAGCCCCAAAAGGGGCTTGTTCCAGATTCAGGGTCACCGGCGGTCAGTATCTTTCGACTCAGACCACCTGGACGCTGAAAGTACTTACCAGCTGGCTTTAACCAGACCTGGTACGTCACCACGCATTGCCGCTTCACGCAGTTTGTTACGGCCGAGGCCGAACTTGCGGTAAACGCCGTGTGGACGACCGGTCAGGCGGCAGCGGTTACGCATGCGCGAGGCGCTTGCGTCACGTGGCTGCTTCTGCAGGGCAACTGTAGCTTCCCAACGCGCTTCTGGACTTGCGTTCAGATCAACGATGATTGCTTTCAGTGCTGCACGCTTCTTGGCGTACTTGGCAACCGTGAGCTGACGCTTCAGCTCGCGGTTTTTCATGCTCATCTTGGCCATGGTCCTACTCCAATCAGTTGCGGAACGGGAATTTGAAAGCACGCAACAGGGCGCGACCTTCATCATCGTTCTTGGCAGTGGTGGTCAGGGTGATGTCCAGACCGCGGAGAGCATCGATCTTGTCGTAGTCGATTTCCGGGAAGATGATCTGCTCTTTAACGCCCATGCTGTAGTTACCACGACCATCAAAGGACTTGGCATTCAGGCCGCGGAAGTCGCGAACCCGAGGCAGGGAGATCGACAGCAGACGATCCAGGAATTCGTACATACGCTCACGGCGCAGAGTCACTTTGACGCCGATCGGCCAACCTTCACGGACTTTAAAGCCAGCGATGGATTTCCGAGCGTAAGTCACAACGACTTTTTGACCGGTGATCTTTTCCAGGTCAGCAACAGCGTGCTCGATGACTTTTTTGTCGCCGATCGCTTCGCCCAGACCCATGTTCAGGGTGATTTTGGTAACGCGCGGAACTTCCATCACGTTCCCGAGCTTAAGTTCTTCCTTAAGCTTGGGGGCGATTTCCTTCCGGTAAATCTCTTGTAGTCGTGCCATGGTCTTATCTACCTAGCAGTGTTCAAGCATCAACCGCTTTTTGGGTCGACTTGAAGACACGAATTTTCTTACCGTCTTCTACTTTGAAACCAACGCGGTCAGCCTTGTTGGTTTCGCCGTTGAAGATGGCGACGTTAGAAGCGTGCAGTGGCGCTTCTTTCTCGACGATACCGCCCTGTACGCCCGACATCGGGTTAGGCTTGGTATGACGCTTGACCAGGTTCAGACCACCAACGACCAGACGGTCGTCAGCGAGAACCTTCAGCACCTTACCGCGCTTACCTTTGTCTTTGCCGGCGATCACGATGATCTCGTCGTCACGACGAATCTTTTGCATGTCGGATCTCCTTACAGCACTTCTGGGGCGAGCGAGACGATCTTCATGAACTTCTCAGTACGAAGTTCACGGGTCACTGGCCCAAAGATACGGGTGCCGATCGGCTCTTGCTTGTTGTTCAGAAGAACAGCAGCGTTGCCATCAAAGCGGATAATGGAGCCATCTGCACGGCGTACGCCGTGACGAGTGCGGACTACAACAGCAGTCATCACTTGGCCTTTTTTCACCTTACCGCGAGGAATTGCTTCCTTCACGGTAACTTTGATGATGTCACCGATACCAGCGTAACGACGATGGGAGCCACCCAGCACCTTGATGCACATAACACGGCGAGCGCCGCTGTTATCGGCCACATCGAGCATGGATTGAGTCTGAATCATATAATTTC
The DNA here is from genome assembly GCF_040754745.1 of Pseudomonas sp. SB113. Lineage (NCBI taxonomy): Bacteria > Pseudomonadati > Pseudomonadota > Gammaproteobacteria > Pseudomonadales > Pseudomonadaceae > Pseudomonas > Pseudomonas sp. SB113. Next base: position 24,638 of record NZ_JBFMHW010000038.1, on the reverse strand, counting down.
TCCGACCCCTAGTCCTTAGACTTCCACAGCGCGTTCGAGAACATCAACCAGTGCCCAAGACTTGGTCTTGGCCAGCGGACGAGTTTCACGAATAGTGACTTTGTCGCCGATGTGGCACTGGTTGGTTTCGTCGTGCGCGTGCAGCTTAGTCGAACGCTTAACATATTTACCGTAGATCGGGTGCTTAACGCGACGCTCGATCAAAACGGTGATGGTTTTGTCCATCTTGTCGCTGACAACACGGCCAGTCAGCGTACGGACAGTCTTTTCGGCTTCAGCCATGATCACTTACCTGCCTGCTGGTTGAGCACAGTCTTCACGCGAGCGATGTCACGCTTAACTTGCGAGAGCAGATGAGACTGCCCCAACTGGCCAGTTGCTTTCTGCATGCGCAGATTGAACTGGTCGCGCAGCAGGCCGAGCAGTTGCTCGTTCAGCTGCTGTGCGGATTTTTCACGAAGTTCATTCGCTTTCATCACATCACCGTCCGTTTAACAAAGGCGGTGGCGAGCGGCAGCTTTGCAGCAGCCAGGGCAAAAGCCTCACGCGCCAGCTCTTCAGTTACACCCTCGATTTCATACAGGACTTTGCCTGGCTGAATCTGGGCTACCCAGTATTCCACGTTACCCTTACCTTTACCCATCCGAACCTCGAGAGGTTTTTTGGAGATCGGCTTGTCCGGGAATACACGGATCCAGATCTTGCCGCCACGTTTTACGTGACGGGTCAGTGCACGACGCGCTGACTCAATCTGACGAGCGGTGAGACGACCACGAGCTACAGACTTCAGCGCGAACTCGCCGAAGCTGACTTTGCTACCGCGCTGAGCCAGACCACGGTTGTGGCCTGTCATCTGCTTGCGGAACTTCGTACGCTTTGGTTGCAACATTTGGCGTACCCCTTACTTAGCAGCTTTTTTACGAGGCGCTGGTGCTTGTGGTTTCAGTTCTTCTTGGCGACCACCAATTACTTCGCCTTTGAAGATCCAAACCTTTACACCGATCACACCGTAAGTGGTGTGAGCTTCGTAGTTGGCATAGTCGATGTCGGCACGCAGGGTGTGCAGTGGCACACGACCTTCGCGATACCATTCAGTACGTGCGATTTCAGCACCGCCGAGACGACCGCTCACTTGGATTTTGATGCCTTTGGCACCAATGCGCATGGCGTTCTGTACGGCGCGCTTCATAGCGCGACGGAACATTACGCGACGCTCCAGCTGCTGAGCTACGCTCTGCGCAACCAGCATACCGTCGAGCTCCGGCTTGCGGATCTCTTCGATATTGATGTGCACAGGCACACCCATTTGCTTGGTCAGGTCCTGACGCAGTTTCTCAACATCTTCACCTTTCTTCCCGATAACGATACCTGGACGAGCGGTGTGGATGGTGATACGTGCAGTTTGCGCCGGACGATGGATATCGATACGGCTTACGGACGCGCTTTTTAGTTTGTCTTGGAGATACTCACGCACCTTCAGATCAGCGAACAAATAGTCCGCATAAGTCCGACCGTCTGCGTACCAGACGGAGGTGTGCTCCTTGACGATTCCCAGGCGAATGCCAATGGGATGTACTTTCTGACCCATCTCTTCGACTCCGTTACTTGTCAGCAACCTTGACAGTGATATGGCAAGACCGCTTGACGATGCGATCAGCACGGCCTTTGGCACGCGGCATGATGCGCTTCAGCGAACGCCCTTCGTTGACGAAAACGGTGCTGACCTTCAGGTCATCAACGTCTGCGCCTTCGTTATGCTCGGCGTTGGCTACGGCCGACTCCAGCACTTTCTTCATGATCTCGGCGGCTTTCTTACTGCTGAAAGCCAACAGGTTGAGCGCTTCGCCCACCTTCTTCCCGCGGATCTGGTCGGCGACCAAGCGGGCTTTCTGGGCGGAGATTCGAGCGCCCGACAACTTAGCGGCTACTTCCATTTCCTTACCCCTTAACGCTTGGCTTTCTTGTCTGCCACGTGCCCACGATAAGTGCGGGTACCGGCAAACTCGCCTAGTTTGTGGCCGACCATGTCTTCGTTAACGAGAACTGGGACGTGCAGACGACCGTTGTGTACAGCGATGGTCAGACCGACCATTTGTGGCAGGATCATCGAACGACGCGACCAGGTCTTAACTGGTTTGCGATCGTTCTTTTCCGCCGCCACTTCGATCTTCTTCAGTAGGTGAAGATCAATAAAAGGACCTTTTTTCAGAGAACGTGGCACTGTCGTATCCCTCTATTTACTTGCGACGACGGACGATCATTTTGTCGGTACGCTTATTACCACGAGTCTTCGCGCCCTTAGTCGGGAAGCCCCATGGCGATACCGGATGACGACCACCAGAGGTACGACCTTCACCACCACCGTGTGGGTGGTCAACCGGGTTCATGGCAACACCACGAACGGTTGGGCGAACGCCACGCCAGCGTTTGGCACCAGCTTTACCCAGCGAACGCAGGCTGTGCTCGGAGTTCGAGACTTCACCCAGGGTCGCGCGGCATTCAGCCAGCACTTTACGCATCTCACCAGAACGCAGACGCAGGGTCACGTAGACACCTTCACGAGCGATCAGCTGAGCCGAAGCACCAGCGGAACGAGCGATTTGCGCGCCTTTACCTGGCTTCAATTCGATGCCGTGTACGGTGCTACCAACTGGAATGTTACGCAGTTGCAGAGCGTTGCCCGGCTTGATCGGTGCCAAGGCACCTGCGATCAGCTGGTCGCCAGCACTCACGCCTTTAGGCGCGATGATGTAGCGACGCTCGCCATCTGCGTACAGCAGCAGAGCGATGTGAGCAGTACGGTTTGGATCGTATTCGATACGCTCGACAGTGGCAGCGATGCCATCTTTGTCATTGCGACGGAAATCGACCAGACGATAATGCTGCTTATGGCCACCACCAATGTGACGAGTGGTAATACGACCATTGTTGTTACGACCACCAGTCTTCGATTTCTTCTCGAGCAGCGGTGCGTGAGGAGCGCCTTTATGCAGCTCCTGGTTGACCACCTTGACCACAAAACGGCGGCCAGGGGAAGTCGGTTTGCATTTAACGATTGCCATGATGCACCCCTTCCTTACTCAGCACTGCTGCTGAAATCGAGATCTTGGCCTGGCTGAAGGGAGATAACTGCCTTCTTCCAGTCATTACGCTTGCCCAGACCGCGAGCAGTGCGCTTGCTCTTACCCAGAACATTCAGGGTAGTAACACGCTCAACTTTCACGCTGAACAGGCTTTCGACGGCCTTCTTGATTTCCAGCTTGGTTGCGTCAGTTGCAACCTTGAAAACGAACTGGCCTTTCTTGTCAGCCAGAACCGTAGCCTTTTCGGAAACGTGCGGGCCAAGCAGAACTTTAAATACGCGTTCCTGGTTCATCCCAGCAGCTCCTCGAATTTCTTCACGGCCGACACGGTGATCAACACCTTGTCGTATGCGATCAGACTAACTGGATCGGAACCTTGCACGTCACGTACATCAACGTGTGGCAGGTTGCGAGCAGCCAGGTACAGGTTCTGATCAACAGCTTCAGACACGATCAAAACGTCGGTCAGGCTCATGTTGTTCAGTTTGCCCAGCAGATCTTTGGTTTTTGGACTTTCAACAGCGAAGTCCTGAACCACGACCAGGCGATCAGTACGCACGAGTTCAGCAAGGATGGAGCGCAGTGCTGCGCGATACATCTTCTTGTTGAGCTTCTGAGAGTGATCCTGTGGACGAGCTGCGAAAGTGGTACCGCCGCCGCGCCAGATTGGGCTACGGATAGTACCGGCACGAGCACGGCCAGTACCTTTCTGACGCCAAGGGCGCTTACCGCCACCACGAACGTCGGAACGGGTCTTTTGCTGCTTGCTACCTTGACGGCCGCCGGCCATGTAGGCCACGACTGCTTGGTGAACCAGCGTCTCGTTGAATTCGCCGCCAAATGTCAGTTCGGAAACTTCGATCGCTTGAGCGTCATTTACATTTAATTGCATGTCAGCTTCCCCTTAACCGCGAGCCTTGGCCGCTGGACGTACAACCAGGTTGCCGCCAGTAGCGCCAGGAACAGCACCCTTGACCAACAACAGATTGCGTTCAGCGTCGACGCGCACTACTTCGAGGGACTGCACGGTCACGCGCTCAGCGCCCATATGACCGGACATTTTTTTGCCCTTGAATACACGACCAGGAGTCTGGCACTGGCCAATAGAGCCCGGGACGCGGTGGGAAACGGAGTTACCGTGAGTGTTGTCTTGACCACGGAAATTCCAACGCTTGATCGTACCCTGGAAGCCTTTACCCTTGGACTGACCGGTTACATCAACCAGTTGACCAGCGGCGAAGATTTCAGCGTTGATCAGATCGCCAGCCTGGTAGTCGCCTTCTTCAAGACGGAACTCCATGACAGTACGACCAGCTGCAACGTTTGCTTTAGCGAAGTGACCTGCTTGAGCAGCAGTCACACGCGAAGCGCGACGCTCGCCGACAGTGACTTGCACTGCACGATAGCCATCGGTTTCTTCAGTTTTGAACTGGGTGACGCGATTCGGCTCGATCTCAATGACCGTAACCGGAATGGAGACACCTTCTTCGGTGAAAATACGGGTCATACCGCATTTACGACCGACTACACCAATAGTCATGTTGTAAACCTCATGAGTGTACGGGGCTTTCACCCGCTATGGCCGCCCATTTCAGAGCGTTACACGACTAAGACCCAAGTCTTAGCCGAGGCTGATCTGCACTTCCACACCGGCCGCAAGATCAAGCTTCATAAGTGCATCAACGGTTTTATCCGTTGGCTGGACGATGTCCAGTACGCGCTTATGAGTACGGATCTCGTACTGGTCACGCGCGTCTTTGTTGACGTGCGGGGAGACCAGAACGGTGAACCGCTCTTTACGGGTAGGCAGTGGAATTGGACCACGCACTTGAGCACCAGTACGTTTCGCGGTTTCCACGATTTCCTGGGTGGATTGGTCGATCAGGCGATGGTCAAAAGCCTTCAACCTGATACGGATTTGCTGATTTTGCATTGGATTTCAGACTCCGGCTGCTATTCCCAGCGAGCGCAATACGCCCGTTAAAAGGAGGCGCAATTCTATAGACGCCCCAGATAGGTGTCAACCCAATAAAAAAGCCCCCGCTGAGCGGGGGCTTTTCAAAGCATCGAAGCTATCTCAGAAGAGACGCTTACTCGATGATTTTAGCTACAACACCAGCACCAACGGTACGGCCACCTTCACGGATAGCGAAGCGCAGACCGTCTTCCATTGCGATGGTTTTGATCAGGGTAACTTCCATTTGGATGTTATCGCCTGGCATTACCATTTCAACGCCTTCTGGCAGCTGGCAGTTACCAGTCACGTCAGTAGTACGGAAGTAGAACTGTGGACGGTAGCCTTTGAAGAACGGAGTGTGACGACCGCCTTCTTCCTTGCTCAGAACATAAACTTCTGCGGTGAACTTGGTGTGCGGCTTAACCGAACCCGGCTTAACCAGAACCTGACCACGCTCAACGTCGTCACGCTTGGTACCACGCAGCAGAACGCCGCAGTTCTCGCCAGCACGACCTTCGTCAAGCAGCTTGCGGAACATCTCAACACCGGTGCAGGTGGTGGTGGTGGTGTCACGCAGACCAACGATTTCCAGCGGATCTTGAACGCGAACGATACCGCGCTCGATACGACCAGTCACAACAGTACCACGACCGGAGATCGAGAATACGTCTTCGATTGGCATCAGGAACGGCTTGTCGGTCAGACGAACTGGTTCTGGGATGTAGCTGTCCAGGGTTTCAACCAGTTTACGAACGGCAGTGGTGCCCATTTCGTTATCGTCTTTACCTTCCAGCGCCATACGAGCAGAACCGATGATGATCGGAGTGTCGTCGCCTGGGAAGTCGTAAGTGCTCAGCAGATCGCGCACTTCCATCTCAACCAGTTCCAGCAGCTCAGCGTCGTCTACCAGGTCAGCCTTGTTCAGGAAAACCACGATGTACGGAACGCCTACCTGACGGGACAGGAGGATGTGCTCACGGGTTTGTGGCATCGGACCATCAGCGGCCGAGCAAACCAGGATCGCGCCGTCCATCTGGGCAGCACCGGTGATCATGTTCTTCACATAGTCAGCGTGACCTGGGCAGTCAACGTGAGCGTAGTGACGGATCTTCGAGTTGTACTCGACGTGCGCGGTGTTGATGGTGATACCACGAGCTTTTTCTTCTGGAGCGCTGTCGATTTTATCGAAATCAACGACTGCAGAACCGAAAACCTCGGAGCAGACGCGAGTCAGAGCTGCGGTCAGAGTGGTTTTACCGTGGTCAACGTGACCGATAGTGCCAACGTTGACGTGCGGTAGGGAACGATCAAATTTTTCTTTAGCCACGACAATTAACTCCTTGCCTAAAGGACTGAATCAGCCTTGTTTTTTGGATACAGTTTCAGCGATGTGCGCCGGAGCTGTGTTGTATTTTTTGAATTCCATAGAGTAGCTTGCGCGACCCTGGGACATGGAACGAACGTCGGTCGCATAACCGAACATCTCACCCAACGGAACCTCGGCGCGAATCACTTTGCCGGAAACCGTGTCTTCCATACCCAAGATCATGCCGCGACGACGGTTAAGGTCGCCCATGACATCACCCATATAGTCTTCAGGTGTAACAACTTCTACCGCCATGATTGGCTCAAGCAACTCACCACCGCCCTTCTGGGCCAGTTGCTTGGTTGCCATGGAAGCAGCCACCTTAAACGCCATCTCGTTGGAGTCGACGTCGTGGTAAGAACCGTCAAAAACGGTTGCTTTCAGGCCGATCAGCGGATAGCCGGCAACAACACCGTTCTTCATCTGCTCTTCGATACCCTTCTGGATAGCAGGGATGTATTCCTTAGGAACAACACCACCTACTACTTCGTTCACGAATTGCAGACCTTCCTGACCTTCGTCAGCAGGAGCAAAACGGATCCAGCAGTGACCGAACTGACCACGACCGCCGGACTGACGAACGAACTTGCCTTCGATTTCACAGTTCTTCGTGATGCGCTCACGATAGGAAACCTGAGGCTTACCGATGTTGGCTTCGACGTTGAACTCACGGCGCATCCGGTCAACCAGGATGTCCAGGTGCAACTCGCCCATGCCAGAGATGATCGTTTGACCAGTCTCTTCATCAGTTTTGACGCGGAAAGATGGATCTTCCTGAGCAAGCTTGCCCAGAGCGATACCCATTTTTTCCTGGTCATCCTTGGTCTTAGGCTCTACGGCAACCGAAATAACCGGCTCCGGGAAGTCCATGCGAACCAGGATGATTGGCTTGGCAGCGTCGCACAAAGTCTCACCAGTGGTGACGTCCTTCATGCCGATCAAGGCCGCGATGTCACCAGCGCGCACTTCCTTAATCTCTTCACGGGCGTTTGCGTGCATTTGCACCATACGACCCACACGCTCTTTCTTGCCTTTGACCGAGTTGATCACGCCGTCGCCGGAGGCCAACACGCCCGAGTAAACACGGACGAAGGTCAGAGTACCCACGAATGGGTCGGTAGCGATCTTGAACGCCAGAGCCGAGAACGGCTCGCTGTCGTCAGCATGACGCTCCATCTCTTCTTCCTCGTTATCAGGGTTGGTACCCTTGATAGCAGGAATGTCGGTTGGAGCAGGCAGGTAGTCGATCACGGCGTCGAGAACCAGGGGAACACCTTTGTTCTTGAAGGAAGAACCGCAAACAGCCAAGACGATCTCACCAGCGATAGTACGCTGACGCAGAGCGGCCTTGATTTCCACGTTGGTGAGTTCTTCACCTTCGAGGTACTTGTTCATCAGCTCTTCGCTGGCTTCGGCGGCAGCCTCAACCATGTTGTTGCGCCACTCGTCAGCCAGTTCCTGCAACTCTGCAGGGATAGGCTTGCGAACAGGAACCATACCTTTGTCAGCGTCATTCCAGTAGACCGCTTCCATGTTGACCAGATCGATCTGACCTTGGAAGTTGTCTTCGGAACCGATAGCCAATTGGATTGGCACCGGAGTATGACCCAGACGCTGCTTGATCTGACCGATCACGCGCAGGAAGTTGGCACCAGCACGGTCCATCTTGTTTACGTAAACAAGACGTGGAACGCCGTATTTGTTGGCTTGACGCCACACGGTTTCCGACTGAGGCTCGACACCCGAGGTACCGCAGAACACAACGACAGCGCCGTCGAGTACGCGCAGGGAACGCTCAACTTCAATAGTGAAGTCTACGTGGCCTGGGGTATCGATAACGTTGAAGCGGTGCTCGTCTTTGTACTGCTTCTCGGAACCTTTCCAGAAGGCGGTAATAGCAGCAGAAGTAATGGTAATACCACGCTCCTGCTCCTGAACCATCCAGTCTGTGGTCGCGGCGCCGTCATGCACCTCGCCCATTTTGTGACTTTTGCCGGTGTAAAACAGTACGCGCTCAGTGGTGGTGGTTTTACCAGCATCCACGTGAGCAACGATACCGATGTTACGGTAGCGGCTAATCGGAGTAGTACGAGCCATAAAGCCCTCGCAAAATTAGTGAAGCTAAGATTAGAAGCGGTAGTGCGAGAAAGCTTTGTTAGCTTCAGCCATACGGTGCACGTCTTCACGCTTCTTAACAGCAGCACCTTTACCTTCAGCAGCGTCCAACAGTTCGCCGGCCAAACGCAGAGCCATAGACTTCTCGCCGCGCTTACGGGCGAAGTCTACCAACCAGCGCATTGCCAGGGCGTTACGACGGGACGGACGAACTTCGACCGGAACCTGGTAAGTAGCACCGCCTACACGGCGCGACTTCACTTCGACCAGCGGAGCGATGGCGTCGAGAGCTTTCTCGAAGATTTCCAGGGGGTCGCTGTTCTTGCGCTCTTTAACCTTTTCCAGCGCGCCATAAACGATACGCTCGGCAACGGCTTTCTTGCCGCTTTCCATCACGTGGTTCATGAACTTGGCCAGAATTTGGCTTCCGTATTTTGGATCGTCAAGCACTTCGCGCTTGGCTGCTACGCGTCTTCTTGGCATGGATAAGCCCTCAAACGGTCTTCAGGTTCGCTCGGAATCGGTGCCCTTTCGGGACGCCTCCGACCTTACTCTTATCGACTCAGAAAATAAGATGATTCAGTTTTACAAAAAGCCGCTACTACTTAGGCTTCTTGGTACCGTACTTCGAACGACCTTGGTTACGACCTTTAACGCCGGAAGTATCCAAGGAGCCGCGTACGGTGTGATAACGAACACCTGGCAAGTCTTTTACACGACCGCCGCGGATCAGTACCACGCTGTGCTCTTGCAGGTTGTGGCCTTCACCGCCGATGTACGAGGAAACCTCGAAACCGTTGGTCAGGCGCACACGGCATACTTTACGCAGTGCCGAGTTAGGTTTTTTCGGCGTGGTGGTATACACACGAGTGCATACGCCACGACGTTGCGGGCAGTTCTGCAGCGCAGGCACGTCGGATTTCTCGACGATACGCTTACGCGGCTGACGTACCAGCTGGTTGATAGTTGCCATCTACTAGCTCCACTGTTGTCTTGCGACGCTATTGTCTTGCAAGAAAAGCAAAATGGCAGGAACGAATTCCCGCCAAATTTAGGGGTACAAGAGTCTAAAGAGGATCTTGCCCCCAGTCAAGGCAAGGCCCCGACCTCCCCTCTCGTCGAACCCAGGCAAAATTGCCTTGATCCGACGAATGGGGCTGCCAGGGCCCAGACTTATTTATCGCAGAACTCAGTTACCGCTTGAGTTCAGCGCTTCGGTCAGTGCAGCTTCCACTTCACTGGCGCTTACGCGCAACGGCTTGTCAGCATCACGGCGACGCTTACGCTCGCTGTGGTAAGCCAAACCGGTACCAGCCGGGATCAGACGACCCACGACCACGTTCTCTTTCAGGCCGCGCAGGTAATCACGCTTACCGGTTACCGCTGCTTCGGTCAGTACGCGAGTGGTCTCCTGGAAGGAGGCCGCCGAGATGAACGACTCAGTGGACAACGACGCCTTGGTGATACCCAGCAGTACGCGAGTGAACTTGGAAACGAATTTCTCGTCGCCAGCCAGACGCTCGTTTTCCACCAGCACATGAGTCAGTTCCATCTGGTCGCCCTTGATGAAACTGGAATCGCCGGATTCAGCGATCTCAACTTTACGCAGCATCTGACGCAGGATGGTCTCGATGTGCTTATCGTTGATCTTCACGCCTTGCAGGCGGTAAACGTCCTGGATTTCGTTAACGATGTACTTGGCCAGCGCACTCACACCCAGCAGACGCAGGATGTCGTGTGGATCGCTCGGGCCATCGGAGATAACTTCGCCGCGGTTTACCTGTTCGCCTTCGAATACGTTCAGGTGACGCCACTTTGGAATCAGCTCTTCGTACGGATCGGTACCGTCGTTCGGGGTAATGACCAGACGGCGCTTGCCCTTGGTTTCTTTACCGAACGCGATGGTGCCGCTGACTTCTGCCAGAATCGACGCTTCTTTCGGACGACGAGCTTCGAACAAGTCGGCAACACGCGGCAAACCACCGGTGATGTCACGGGTCTTCGAAGTTTCTTGCGGGATACGCGCGATAACATCACCGATCGCGATCTTCGCACCGTCCGCTACACCGACCAGGGCGTTGGCTGGCAGGAAGTACTGAGCGATTACGTCAGTGCCTGGCAGCAACAGATCCTTGCCGTTGTCATCGACCATCTTCACGGCAGGACGGATGTCTTTACCGGCAGCTGGACGATCTTTCGCGTCGAGTACTTCAATGTTGGTCATACCGGTCAATTCGTCAGTCTGACGTTTGATCGTGATGCCTTCTTCCATGCCCACGTAGGTCACGGTACCTTTCATTTCGGTAACGATTGGGTGAGTGTGCGGATCCCACTTGGCCACGATTGCGCCAGCGTCGACCTTGTCACCTTCTTTAACCGAAATCACAGCACCGTACGGCAGCTTGTAGCGCTCACGCTCACGACCGTAGTCATCAGCGATTGCCAGCTCACCGGAACGCGACACAGCAACCAGGTGACCATCCACTCGCTCAACGTGCTTCAGGTTGTGCAGGCGGACAGTACCGCCATTCTTCACCTGAACGCTGTCGGCTGCGGAGGTCCGGCTTGCTGCACCGCCAATGTGGAACGTACGCATGGTGAGCTGGGTACCCGGCTCACCGATGGACTGGGCGGCAATAACGCCGACCGCTTCACCGATGTTCACCTGGTGACCACGAGCCAAGTCACGGCCGTAGCACTTGGCGCAAATGCCGTAGCGGGTTTCGCAGCTGATCGGCGAGCGAACGATCACTTCGTCGATGCTGTTGAGTTCGATGAACTCGACCCACTTCTCGTCAACCAGAGTGCCGGCAGGAACGATAATTTCCTCGGTACCTGGCTTGAATACGTCACGGGCAATAACACGACCCAATACGCGTTCACCCAGTGGCTCTACAACGTCACCGCCTTCAATGTGCGGAGTCATCAGCAGGCCGTGCTCGGTGCCGCAATCGATCTCGGTTACAACCAGATCTTGCGCAACGTCTACCAGACGACGAGTCAGGTAACCGGAGTTAGCGGTTTTCAACGCGGTATCCGCCAGACCTTTACGAGCACCGTGAGTGGAGATGAAGTACTGGAGTACGCTCAACCCTTCACGGAAGTTCGCAGTAATCGGCGTTTCAATGATGGAACCGTCCGGCTTGGCCATCAGGCCACGCATACCGGCGAGCTGACGGATCTGCGCAGCAGAACCCCGTGCGCCCGAGTCGGCCATCATGTACATCGAGTTGAAGGATTCCTGGTCAACTTCGTCGCCGTGACGGTCGATGACTTTCTCTTTCGAGAGGTTGGCCATCATCGCCTTGGAGACTTCGTCGTTGGCCTTGGACCAAAGGTCGATCACTTTGTTGTACTTCTCGCCCTGTGTTACCAGGCCCGAGGCGTACTGGCTTTCGATCTCTTTCACTTCATCAGTAGCAGCACTGATGATGCGGGCTTTTTCATCTGGGATAACGAAGTCGTTAACACCGATGGAAACGCCGGAAATGGTCGAATAGGCAAAACCGGTGTACATCAACTGGTCAGCGAAGATCACGGTCTCTTTCAGACCAACCACGCGATAGCATTGGTTGATCAGCTTGGAGATCGCCTTTTTCTTCATCGGCAGGTTGACGACGTCGTACGACAGACCTTTTGGCACAACCTGATACAACAGCGCACGGCCAACGGTGGTGTCGACAATACGGGTGCCGCTCACGCTGCCGCCGTCACGGTCGTTGACCGTTTCGTTGATGCGTACCTTGACCTTGGCGTGCAGTGCGGCTTCGCCGGCACGGAACACACGGTCAACTTCCTGCAGGTCAGCGAACACACGACCTTCGCCTTTGGCGTTGATCGCCTCACGGGTCATGTAGTACAGACCCAATACAACGTCCTGCGACGGAACGATGATTGGCTCACCGTTGGCTGGCGACAGAATGTTGTTGGTCGACATCATCAACGCACGCGCTTCCAACTGGGCTTCCAGTGTCAGCGGTACGTGCACGGCCATTTGGTCGCCGTCGAAGTCGGCGTTGTACGCAGCACAGACCAGAGGGTGCAGCTGGATAGCCTTACCTTCGATCAGTACCGGTTCAAACGCCTGGATACCCAGACGGTGAAGGGTCGGTGCACGGTTGAGGAGAACCGGGTGTTCGCGAATCACTTCAGCGAGAACGTCCCAAACCTCTGGCAGTTCGCGCTCGACCATTTTCTTGGCCGCTTTGATGGTGGTCGCGAGACCGCGCATTTCCAGCTTGCCGAAGATGAATGGCTTGAACAGCTCAAGTGCCATCTTCTTCGGCAGACCGCACTGGTGCAGACGCAGGGTCGGGCCTACGGTAATTACCGAACGACCAGAGTAGTCAACACGCTTACCGAGCAAGTTCTGACGGAAACGACCTTGCTTACCCTTGATCATGTCAGCCAAGGATTTCAGAGGACGCTTGTTGGAACCGGTGATAGCGCGGCCACGACGGCCGTTGTCGAGCAGCGCATCGACAGCTTCCTGCAACATACGCTTTTCGTTGCGCACGATAATGTCCGGAGCGGACAGATCGAGCAGGCGCTTCAAACGGTTGTTACGGTTGATCACGCGGCGGTACAGGTCGTTGAGGTCGGAAGTCGCGAAACGACCACCATCCAACGGTACCAGCGGACGCAGGTCTGGCGGCAGAACCGGCAGAACGGTCAGCACCATCCACTCTGGCAGGTTGCCGGAACCCTGGAAGGCTTCCATCAACTTCAGACGCTTGGACAGCTTCTTGATCTTGGTTTCGGAGTTGGTTTGCGGAATTTCTTCGCGCAGACGACCAATCTCGTGCTCCAGGTCGATAGCGTGCAGCAGTTCGCGGACAGCTTCGGCACCCATGCGGGCATCGAAATCATCACCGAACTCTTCCAACGCTTCGAAGTACTGCTCGTCGTTCAGCAGCTGACCTTTTTCAAGGGTGGTCATGCCTGGATCGATAACGACATAGCTCTCGAAGTAGAGAACGCGTTCGATATCACGCAGGGTCATGTCCATCAGCAAGCCGATACGGGACGGCAGCGATTTCAGGAACCAGATGTGGGCAACCGGCGAAGCCAGCTCGATGTGCGCCATGCGCTCACGACGAACCTTGGCCAGTGCAACTTCAACGCCGCACTTCTCGCAGATCACACCACGGTGCTTCAAGCGCTTGTACTTACCGCACAGGCACTCGTAATCCTTTACCGGGCCAAAGATCTTGGCGCAGAACAGGCCGTCACGCTCAGGTTTGAACGTACGGTAGTTGATGGTTTCCGGCTTTTTAACTTCACCGAACGACCATGAACGGATCATCTCAGGCGATGCCAATCCAATGCGGATGGCGTCGAACTCTTCGACTTGACCCTGGTTTTTCAGCAAATTCAGTAGGTCTTTCAAGGCCTTTCCTCCTGGCGGAGCAGAGAGCGGGCTAAACAGCCCCGCTCTCGATTCGCGTCACGTGTTATTCGGTTTCCAGATCGATATCGATGCCGAGGGAACGAATTTCTTTGATCAACACGTTGAAGGACTCGGGCATGCCCGGCTCCATACGGTGATCGCCATCCACGATGTTTTTGTACATCTTGGTACGACCGTTCACATCGTCCGACTTCACTGTGAGCATTTCTTGCAGAGTGTATGCAGCACCGTATGCTTCCAGTGCCCAGACCTCCATCTCCCCGAAACGCTGACCACCGAACTGAGCCTTACCACCCAGCGGCTGCTGGGTAACCAGGCTGTACGAACCGGTAGAACGAGCGTGCATCTTGTCGTCTACCAAGTGGTTCAGCTTCAGCATGTACATGTAGCCAACAGTAACCGGGCGCTCGAACTTGTTGCCGGTACGGCCGTCGAACAGCTGCATCTGGCCGCTTTCTGGCAGGTCTGCCAGTTTCAGCATGGCCTTGATTTCGCTTTCCTTGGCACCGTCGAACACCGGGGTAGCCATTGGAACGCCGCCGCGCAGGTTCTTCGCCAGATCCAGGATCTCCTGATCGGAGAAGGTATCCAGCTCTTCCTTACGACCGCCGATCTCGTTGTAGATCTCGTGCAGGAACTTACGCAGGTCAGCAACCTTGCGCTGCTCTTCGATCATACGATTGATCTTCTCGCCCAGACCTTTAGCCGCAAGGCCCAGGTGGGTTTCAAGGATCTGGCCAACGTTCATACGCGACGGTACGCCCAACGGGTTGAGGACGACGTCGACCGGGGTGCCATTGGCATCGTGCGGCATGTCTTCAACCGGCATGATCACGGAGACCACACCTTTGTTACCGTGACGACCGGCCATCTTGTCGCCCGGCTGGATGCGGCGACGGATTGCCAGGTAAACCTTGACGATTTTCAGCACGCCTGGAGCCAGGTCATCGCCCTGCTGCAGTTTGCGCTTCTTGTCTTCGAACTTGTCGTCCAGCAGACGGCGACGATCAACGATATAGGCCTGGGCCTTCTCGAGCTGCTCGTTAAGAGCATCTTCAGCCATGCGCAGCTTGAACCACTGGCCGTGCTCAAGACCGTCGAGGATTTCGTCGGTGATGTCCTGACCTTTCTTCAGACCTGCGCCGCCTTCAGCCTTGTGGCCTACCAGAGCGGAACGCAGACGTTCGAAGGTCGCGCCTTCAACGATACGGAACTCTTCGTTCAGGTCCTTGCGGATCTCGTCGAGCTGGGTCTTCTCGATGGACAGTGCACGAGCATCACGCTCGACGCCGTCACGGGTGAAGACCTGTACGTCGATGACGGTGCCCTTGGTACCAGTAGGTACACGCAGGGAGGTGTCTTTAACGTCGCTGGCTTTCTCACCGAAGATGGCACGCAACAGCTTCTCTTCCGGAGTCAGCTGGGTCTCGCCTTTCGGAGTGACCTTACCAACCAGAATGTCGCCTGCACCAACTTCAGCACCTACATAAACGATACCGGCTTCGTCCAGCTTGTTCAGTGCAGCTTCACCCACGTTCGGGATGTCTGCAGTGATTTCCTCTGGCCCAAGCTTGGTGTCACGTGCCACACAGGTCAGCTCCTGAATGTGGATCGTGGTGAAGCGATCTTCTTGAACCACACGCTCGGACAGGCAGATGGAGTCTTCGAAGTTGAAGCCGTTCCATGCCATGAACGCGATGCGCATGTTCTGACCCAGAGCCAATTCACCCATATCGGTGGACGGACCGTCAGCCATGATGTCGCTACGCTGAACGCGATCACCCTTACGCACCAGCGGACGCTGGTTGATGCAGGTGTTCTGGTTCGAGCGGGTGTATTTGGTCAGGTTGTAGATGTCGACACCGGCTTCACCCGTTTCAACTTCATCATCAGCAACACGAACCACGATACGGCTGGCATCGACGGAATCGATCACGCCGCCACGACGAGCCACGACGCAAACGCCGGAGTCACGGGCTACGTTACGCTCCATGCCGGTACCTACCAGCGGCTTGTCAGCACGCAGGGTCGGTACAGCTTGACGCTGCATGTTGGAACCCATCAACGCACGGTTGGCGTCATCGTGTTCCAGGAACGGGATCAGCGACGCTGCGACCGAAACTACCTGCTTCGGCGATACGTCCATCAAGGTGACGTCTTCCGGCGCCTTGACGGTGAACTCGTTCAGGTGACGAACAGCTACCAGCTCGTCGATCAGGACTTTCTTGTCGTTCATCGTGGCCGAAGCCTGAGCGATCACGTGATCAGCTTCTTCGATGGCGGACAGGAACACGATCTCGTCGGTGACCAGAGCGTCTTTCACCACACGGTACGGGCTCTCGAGGAAGCCATACTGGTTGGTGCGCGCATAGGCGGCCAGGGAGTTGATCAGACCGATGTTCGGACCTTCCGGCGTTTCAATCGGGCATACACGACCGTAGTGAGTCGGGTGTACGTCACGCACTTCAAAGCCAGCACGCTCACGGGTCAGACCGCCCGGGCCCAGTGCGGAAACACGGCGCTTGTGGGTGATCTCGGAGAGCGGGTTGTTCTGGTCCATGAACTGCGAGAGCTGGCTGGAACCGAAGAACTCTTTCACCGCCGCAGCCACTGGCTTGGCGTTGATCAGGTCTTGCGGCATCAGGCCTTCGCTTTCAGCCATCGACAGACGCTCTTTGACCGCACGCTCAACACGCACCAGGCCAACGCGGAACTGGTTCTCGGCCATTTCGCCTACGCAGCGAACACGACGGTTACCCAGGTGGTCGATGTCATCGACGATGCCTTTGCCGTTACGGATGTCGACCAGGGTCTTCAGGACCGCAACGATGTCTTCCTTGCACAGCACACCCGAACCTTCGATCTCGGTGCGACCGATACGACGGTTGAACTTCATCCGGCCAACCGCAGACAGGTCGTAGCGCTCAGGGCTGAAGAACAGGTTGTTGAACAGGGTTTCGGCAGCGTCTTTGGTTGGTGGCTCGCCAGGACGCATCATGCGATAGATTTCTACCAGCGCTTCCAATTGGTTGCTGGTGGAGTCGATCTTCAGGGTGTCGGAAACGAACGGACCGCAGTCGATATCGTTGGTGTACAGGGTCTCGATACGAACAACCTGAGCCTTGGCGATTTTCGCCAGGATCTCGGTGTTCAGCTCGGTGTTGCACTCAGCCAGGATTTCGCCTGTAGCCGGGTGAACAATGACCTTGGCGGTCGTGCGACCCAAGACGTAGTCCAGAGGCACGTCCAGCGACTTGATACCTGCTTTTTCGATCTGGTTGATGTGGCGCGCAGTAATACGACGACCCGCTTCAACAATGACCTTGCCC
This sequence comes from Pseudomonas sp. SB113, assembly GCF_040754745.1. Lineage (NCBI taxonomy): Bacteria > Pseudomonadati > Pseudomonadota > Gammaproteobacteria > Pseudomonadales > Pseudomonadaceae > Pseudomonas > Pseudomonas sp. SB113. Next base: position 7,378 of record NZ_JBFMHW010000038.1, on the reverse strand, counting down.
TTTTCATCCTGGATGTCCAAGACGGCAATTTCACCACGCAGACGAGATGCAATCAGTTCCAGGCTGAGGGTTTCATCCTTCAGGCTGAATACGTTGGTGGTGTAGAACGCATCCAGGACCTGCTCAGTGGTGTAGCCGAGCGCGCGCAGCAGTACCGAGGCCGGCAGCTTACGACGACGGTCGATACGCACGAACACGCAGTCTTTCGGATCGAACTCAAAGTCCAACCACGAACCGCGGTACGGAATGATCCGCGCGGAGTACAGGAGCTTGCCGGAGCTGTGCGTCTTACCGCGGTCGTGGTCGAAGAACACGCCCGGGGAACGGTGCAGCTGGGAAACGATAACACGCTCGGTACCGTTGATAACGAAGGTACCGTTCTCAGTCATCAATGGGATTTCGCCCATGTAGACTTCTTGCTCTTTGATGTCCTTGATCGCTTTGTTCGACGACTCTTTGTCGAAAATGATCAGACGGACTTTTACCCGCAAAGGTACGGCGTACGTAACACCGCGCAACACGCATTCTTTGACATCAAATGCCGGTTCGCCCAGGCGATAACCGACGTACTCCAGCGCAGCATTGCCGGAGTAGCTGATGATCGGGAAAACGGATTTGAAGGCCGCATGCAGGCCCACGTCGCGGAACTGATCTTTGGTCGCTCCCGCCTGCAAGAATTCACGATACGAATCCAGCTGGATAGCCAGAAGGTACGGGACATCCATGACGTCCGGCAACTTGCTAAAGTCCTTGCGGATACGTTTTTTCTCAGTATATGAGTAAGCCATCAGCGTTCCCCAGCTTGGTCACCTGCTTGTTTGGCCCTCCCGACGGGAGCAGCCAGAAAATCTTGCAAACCCCATGGTTTGCACCACCGCATCGGGTGGCTACAGCGCGTTAATGGCGGCGACCGAGTCGACAGCCAAGAACGGAAAAAGGCCGGTGGCAAGAGCCACCAGCCATCAGCCTTCAGCTTAACGCTTGGGCTGGAGACGCAAGGTCGATGCTTACTTCAGCTCGACTTTAGCGCCTGCTTCTTCCAGAGTTGCCTTGGCTTTGTCGCCTGCGTCTTTGGTCACTGCTTCCAGAACCATAGCAGGAGCGCCGTCAACTACAGCCTTGGCTTCTTTCAGGCCCAGACCGGTCAGTTCACGTACTGCCTTGATCACGTTAACTTTCTTCTCGCCAGCTTCCAGCAGCATGACGTTGAATTCGGTTTGCTCTTCAACAACGGCAGCAGCAGCAGCTGGACCAGCAGAAGCAGCGGCAGCGGAAACGCCGAATTTTTCTTCGAAAGCTTTGATCAGCTCAACAACCTGCAGAACCGACATTTCAGCTACGGCGTTGAGGATATCGTCTTGGGAGATAGACATTGCTGTATTTCCTGAATTGGGGGACGGCCTACGCGGCCATCGAAATAAACAAAAATACGCGAGAGAAATTGCTCAGCCTTAGGCTGCGGCAGCTTCTTTTTGCTCGCGAACTGCAGCCAGAGTACGAGCCAGCTTGCTGGTAGCGCCTTGAATCACGCTCATCAGCTGCGAAATGGCTTCGTCGCGGGTCGGCAGTGTTGCCAGTACGTCGATTTGGTTAGCTGCGAGGAACTTGCCCTCGAACGCAGCTGCCTTGATCTCGAACTTATCCTGACTCTTGGCGAACTCTTTGAACAAACGGGCAGCAGCGCCTGGATGATCCTTGGAGAAAGCAATCAGAGTCGGGCCGGTGAACACGTCATTGAGGACACTGTATTCAGTGTCAGCAACAGCGCGCTTGAGCAGGGTGTTACGTACAACACGTACGTATACGCCAGCTTCACGAGCCTCTTTACGGAGTCCGGTCATAGCGCCTACTGTCACACCACGGGCATCAGCCACGACAGCGGACAGAGCAGCTTTGGCAGCCTCGTTGACTTCAGCGACGATGGCCTTCTTGTCTTCGAGATTAATTGCCACGGGTTTAACTCCTGCTTGTTACCGTTTCATCTGGCCGAGGCCGGATGTCGTTTTGGTGTCTGATTCGGTAAGGAACCGGGAGCACCATCTGCGTAGGCTTGTGGTTTAAGACTTGCGCCGCCTACGGTCTTGGATAGCCCCCGCCAGGCAGGGACCCCAATTTTTTCCGATTGGCCCAATTGCTTGCGCCAATCTGTGTCTTATACGTCCAGCGAGCCTTGGTCGATGACCAGACCTGGGCCCATAGTGGTGCTCAGGGTAACGCGCTTGACGTAGATACCTTTCGAGGAAGCTGGCTTGATACGCTTCAGATCCGCGATCAGGGCTTCAACGTTTTCCTTCAGCTTGACGGCGTCGAAGCCGACTTTGCCAACGGAGGTGTGAATGATGCCGTTTTTGTCGGTGCGATAACGAACCTGACCAGCCTTGGCGTTTTTAACCGCGGTAGCTACGTCTGGCGTTACGGTGCCGACTTTAGGGTTAGGCATCAGGCCACGTGGGCCCAGGATCTGACCCAATTGACCTACAACACGCATTGCATCCGGGGAAGCAATAACTACGTCGTAGTTCAGGTCGCCGCCTTTCATTTCGGCAGCCAGGTCGTCCATACCAACGCGATCAGCGCCGGCGGCCAGAGCAGCTTCAGCTGCCGGGCCTTGAGTGAAGACAGCTACACGAACAGTCTTACCAGTACCGTGCGGCAGCACAGTAGCGCTACGAACGACCTGGTCAGATTTACGTGGGTCAACACCCAGGTTTACAGCAACGTCAACGGACTCGCTGAACTTGACAGTCGACAGCTCGGTCAGCAGAGCAGCAGCGTCTACAAAGTTGTAGGACTTGCCCGCTTCGATTTTGCCGGCGATAGCCTTTTGGCGCTTGGTCAGCTTAGCCATTACACACCCTCCACGTTAAGGCCCATGCTACGAGCAGAACCGGCGATGGTACGCACGGCTGCATCCATATCAGCTGCAGTCAGATCCGCGTTTTTGGTTTTCGCGATTTCTTCCAGCTGAGCACGAGTTACGGTGCCAACCTTAACGGTGTTAGGACGAGCGGAACCGCTAGTCAGACCAGCAGCTTTCTTCAGCAGAACCGAAGCCGGGGTCGACTTGGTTTCGAAAGTGAAGCTACGGTCGCTGTATACAGTGATGATCACTGGAGTCGGCAGACCTGGCTCAAGACCCTGAGTACGGGCGTTGAAGGCCTTGCAGAATTCCATGATGTTCACGCCGTGCTGACCCAGAGCCGGACCAACAGGTGGACTTGGGTTGGCCTGAGCGGCCTTCACTTGCAGCTTGATGTAAGCGGTAATCTTCTTGGCCATGAGGCACTCCAATTACGGGTTCAAGCGCCTCGAAAGGCTCCCCGGTTACTTGCGCGTTTATCCCAGTGACGACAAAACCCCACAGCCTTAGGCTGCGGGGTTGGGATGCTTACTCAGCTAGACCTTCTCGACCTGGCTGAATTCCAACTCTACCGGAGTAGAGCGACCGAAAATGAGCACCGCGACCTGGATCCGGCTCTTTTCGTAGTTAACCTCTTCGACGGTACCGTTGAAATCAGCAAACGGACCATCTGTGACGCGAACAACCTCACCCGGCTCGAACAACGTCTTCGGCTTAGGCTTGTCGCTACCGTCGGCGACGCGACGCAGAATTGCTTCTGCCTCTTTGTCAGTGATCGGAGCAGGCTTATCAGCAGTACCGCCAATGAAACCCATTACACGAGGAGTGTCCTTGACCAAGTGCCAAGTACCTTCATTCATGTCCATCTGTACCAGCACGTAGCCAGGGAAGAACTTGCGCTCACTCTTGCGCTTCTGACCATTCCGCATTTCAACCACTTCTTCAGTGGGAACCAGAATTTCGCCGAAGCCATCTTCCATGCCTGCCAGCTTTACGCGCTCCAGCAAAGAGCGCATAACATGCTTCTCGTAACCCGAGTAAGCATGCACAACGTACCAACGCTTAGCCACGGGACACCCTTAGCCAACAATCAAGGAAACAAGCCAGCCGAGCAGGGAATCAAGCCCCCACAACAGCAACGCCATAACCAGAACAACAGCCACGACAATCAACGTGGTCTGCGTGGTTTCTTGGCGAGTCGGCCAAACGACTTTACGGATTTCGGTGCGAGCTTCCTTCACCAGGACCGCGAAAGACTTGCCTTTGGCAGTCTGCAGGCCTACAAAGGCAGCTACAGCAGCAAGGGCCAGCAAAACGAGAACGCGGTACAGGATCGGCGAAGCAGAGTAGTACTGATTGCCAACAACGCCTACGACCACCAAAGCGACTACAGCGAGCCACTTTACCAGATCGAAACGAGAGCTTTGAGCTTCAGCCTTAGGAGTCATCTATGAAGATCCTGTGAAAAGAAAGCCAGACACACCACGTGAATCTGGCAGGTCAGGAGGGAATCGAACCCCCAACCTACGGTTTTGGAGACCGTCGCTCTGCCAATTGAGCTACTGACCTAAAACAAAATCAGGCCGACCATTATGCAGACCTGAAAAAGACTTTACAACAACCAACCCCCAGAGACTTGAAATCACCCAAGCAACGAGCAATCTAAAACACTATCAAGCCGAGTCAGCCGTTAAAACAAAGGCAGATATTTTCATATCTGCCTTGTTATATGGAGCTCTTGAGCGGATTTGAACCGCTGACCTCACCCTTACCAAGGGTGTGCTCTACCAACTGAGCTACAAGAGCAAAACACCATGCACAACCTGAAAACTTGGAGCGGGTAGCGGGAATCGAACCCGCATCATCAGCTTGGAAGGCTGAGGTTCTACCACTAAACTATACCCGCGGAGCTTGCAGCTCACGCTAAAATGGTGGAGGGGGAAGGATTCGAACCTTCGAAGTCGTAGACGTCAGATTTACAGTCTGATCCCTTTGGCCGCTCGGGAACCCCTCCTAAGCGAGCCGGCATTCTACATCATGCCGGCCTTCTGTCAAGCATTTTCTCATTAAAAATATGAGGTTAGCTGCATTGACCTTCGCTTCACGCCGTAGACCTTAATGGTCTTCACTGCGAAGCGGGCGCCATTCTATGCAAACTATTCGAGAGTTGCAATGCCTTCGCACAGCATTATTTTATGTTTTAACTCATTGAATTCCTTAGCAAGGTTTTCAAAGGGCAGATCCTCAGCCAGGCCTCGGCTTTCTGGGGCAACCCGGAGCCAGTAACCCTGCGCATCAGGAGTACTCAGCAACTGAACCTTGACCTTTATATCCAGGCTAGTGAGACGCTGCTCAACGAATTGAGCCTGTCGCAGGTCGGCAAAGCCACCAATGTACAAGCAAGTATTTTGCGCATCAGATGCCTTAGCCCGATCCCTTCGCACGACGGCGTCAGAGGACTCACTCAGCAGGCGAATATCCTGCTGCGTATTCCGATAGAGGCTCAGAGGGGTAACGTCTTTAGCGCGCAACGGCGCCTCTTGCTGATGCCATATGTAGTAGAAGGCGTTGAGGATCAATAAAAGCAAAAACAGCCAACGCATAAACACCTCAAGATAAAGGGCACGCCATCGCCAACCCCACGAAAATCAAATCAGGAACGAGCCGAGCCTGGGGCACTGCATCCCTCACCAAATCAGCATCGCCGCCAGTCAGGAATACAGCAAAGTTATCACCCCAATAACTTCTGGCCAGCTCAAGCTGGGTCAGCACAAATCCTCTGAGCATCAACGTACAGCCACGCTCTACGGCCTCTACGGTCGTACGCCCTGGAGACAGGCACTCCAATGCTCTTTCGGCAGCAGCGTCGTCGTAACGTATCTTGCGCGTATGCGTACGCAACTGATTACGCATGAGGGGCATACCAGGACAGATGAAACCGCCTAGATGCTCACCATCCCCTGCAATAAAATCTGCGGTCGCCGCCGTACCAAAATCAAGCACCAGGCATGCGCCCGAAGCCAATTTGAAGCCCCCCAGCATCGCTAACCAGCGATCAAGACCAAGACGCTCGAAATCTTCGTAGCCGTTGCGCACCCCGGCCATTTCTCGCGCAGAAACGGCGCAGGAAACGACAACGCCAAAAGCCTCCACCAGCGCTGCAACCAGATTGTTTGTTTCATCCAGAGCACGAACGCTCACTAACCGGCAATGCGTCAATAACAGGCCAGGCAGCGATGACAAGCTTTCAATCAGTGCGACATCCGAACCAGCTATGCCCTCTGCAGATGCGATCGTCCGATCCGAACCAAGTACGCGCCACTTAATAAAGCTATTCCCACAGTCGAGCTCAAGAATCATCACGCAGCCTCAGGCTTAACTCACCACCACTGTATATTTTCTCAACGCCATCGACACTTAAACGCAACGCACCCTGACCGTCGACACCCAGCACCACCCCATCTACATGGTTGACACCAGCTATGAGTGACACTGCCCTTCCCTGCCAGGCGTGACCTCTCTCCCACTCATCCTTAAGAGATGCAAAACCTGATGCCCTGTGCAGCTCCAAGTAGCTTTTCAACTGCAAGCACAGACGCGCCACCAAAGAGTTGCGATCAACAGGAGACCCCGTCTCCAACTGCACTGATGTCCATTGCTGATCAACCTCATCAGCCTTCTGCATATTCACGTTAATACCTATACCGAGGACAACGTGACAGATATCCGCGGGATCCCCTACGAGCTCCAGTAAAATCCCGGCAATCTTCTTCTGCCCCACCAGGACGTCATTTGGCCACTTCAAAGCCGCACCCTGCACTCCAGACTCACGCAGCGCCTGCATGACTGCCAAGCCAACCACAAGACTCAGCCCCTCCAACTGTCGAGGACCATTCTCAATACGCAATAAGAGGCTGTAATACACATTCTGGGCGAACGGACTGATCCACTTTCGGCCGCGCCGCCCCCTTCCCGCAGTTTGCTGCTCCGCAAGCACCAGAAACGGCGTCGCACACTCAACCTCAACAAGGCGCAGAGCCTCGGCATTCGTCGAGTCGATGGAATCGTAGATATGAATAGGCCATGTCAGAGAAGATGCATACAGCGCGATCTGCTCAGAACTCAAGAAAACCAGTGGCGAAGCTAATTGGTACCCCCTGCCACGAACCTTATGGACAGGCAGATTCAATTCGGCCTCAAGATGCTGGAGCTGCTTCCATACAGCACTACGACTAACCCCAAGGGCGGCGCCAAGTGCTTCTCCGGAATGGAACCGGCCATCTTTCAGAAGTTTTAACAACGTCAGCATGCAAGTATCGCCTCACAATGAGGCACGCATGATAGCCATGCGCAGGATCATTGCATAGAAAGGCCGGACTTTAGCACTGAAAGCCACCCCGAGGCGCCTCTTCGCACTTTTCGACCGAGCAAAACAAAACCCCACCTGCTTTCGCAAATGGGGTTTCGGAATTTAATCTTGACGATGACCTACTCTCACATGGGGAAACCCCACACTAC
>NZ_JBFMHW010000037.1:0-51737 GCF_040754745.1 Pseudomonas sp. SB113 | reverse complement strand
CCCGATAGCAGTGTGTCAGCCACCACATTCACTGGCTGATACACCGCTATCGGGGGCAAGCCCCCTCCCACATTGGATCTACATCATCCCAACCAGCTTTTTCCAACCGGAACAAGCTGTTACTGTACCGATCATAAAGCCCAAGCCGCCTGGATCGGATCCCTTACTTGAAGCGTCCCCTCCTTCTATTAATAAGTCTGGCCTTGAGCTTTGGTGCGAACGCGACGATTACCGAGAGCCACGGTTATACGCAGTTCGGCACGCTCAAGTACCCGGCCAAATTCACCCACTTCGATTGGGTAAACCCTGCAGCGCCGAAAGGCGGGACCTTGCGGGTCATGGCATTTGGCACTTTCGATACCCTCAACCCCTACACGTTCAAGGGCTCAAGCCCGGTTTCCACGCCTAATTTCCTGCAATACGGCGTCAATGAGCTGAATGAGCCGTTGATGGTCGGCACCGGTCAGTACGCACCGTCCGGCGATGAACCGACCTCCAGCTATGGGCTGATTGCCCAGTCGGTGGAATACAGCGAGGACCGCAGTTGGGTGGTGTTCAACCTGCGTCCGCAAGCGCGCTTCCATGATGGCAAGCCGATCACCGCGTATGACGTGGCGTTTTCCTATCGCACCCTGCTGACTGAAGGCCACCCGCAGTACCGCACCAACCTGCAGGAAGTGGCGCGGGTGGACATCCTCAACCGTCACCGCATCCGCTTTGTGTTCAAGCGCGCCGGCAACCCGTTGCTGATCCTGCGCCTGGGCGAGTTGCCGGTATTGCCCCAGCACTATTGGAAAAACCGCGACTTCAAGGCAACCACCTTCGAACCGCCCCTGGGCAGCGGGCCGTACCGCATCAGCAAAGTCACTCCAGGGCGCCAGTTGGTGTTCGAACGGGTCAAGGATTACTGGGGCAAGGACTTGCCGGTCAACCAGGGCTTCTATAACTACGACAAGGTCGAAGTGGAGTTCTACCGCGACAGCGACGTGGCCTTCGAAGCGTTCAAGGCCGGCGAGTTCGATATTTACATCGAACACCAGGCCAAGAACTGGGCCAATGGCTACAACTTCCCGGCGATCAACCGTGGCGAGGTGATCAAGGCGCAGATCGCCCACCAGATCCCGACCCAGAGCCAGGGCCTGTTCATGAACACGCGCCGGCCGACCTTCGGCCAGACCAAGGTGCGGGAAGCCCTGGGGCTGATGTTCGACTTCGAGTGGACCAACCGCACCCTGTTCAGCAGCGCCTACAAACGCACGCTCAGCTACTACCCCAACAGCGAATTCGCCGCGACCGGGGTTCCAACCGGCCATGAATGGCTGATGCTCTCCCCCTACCGCGAGCAGCTACCGCCCAACCTGTTTACCCAAGCCTTCAGCCTGCCCCAGACCGATGGGCGCGGCATCCCCCGCGAAACCCTGCGCCATGCCCTTACGCTGCTCGGCGAAGCCGGCTGGAAGTTGTCGGGCCAACGCCTGCTCAACAAGGACGGGCAACCGCTGCGCTTCGAGATCCTGCTGGTCAACCCGAACCTGGAGCGCATCCTGCAGCCCTATGTCGAGAACCTGATCAGCATCGGCATCGACGCGCGCCTGCGCACCGTCGACCGCGCGCAGTACAAGCAACGCCTGGATCAATTCGACTTCGACATGATCCTGATCACCCTCAACCAGACCTTGAGCCCCGGCCTCGAACAGTGGCAGTACTTCCACTCCAGCCAGGCCGCGATCAAGGGCAGCAAGAACTATGCGGGCATCGCCAATCCCATCGTCGATCACCTGCTCGAACAACTGCTGGCGGCGCAGACCCGCGAAGAACAACTGGCCGCCGGCCGCGCCCTGGACCGGGTGCTGCTGTGGCAGCACTACAGCATTCCCAACTGGTACCTCAACTATCATCGCCTGGCGTACCGTAACCGGTTCGCCTTTGTCACCACGCCGCCCTATAGCCTGGGCCTGAGTGCGTGGTGGCTGAAAGCTTCGGAGAAAGCCCAATGATGTATTTGCGCAACGCACTGCTCGGCAGCCTGCTGCTGTGCACCACGGCCCACGCCGCCCCGCAACACGCGCTGACGCTGTACAACGAGCCGCCGAAATACCCCGCCGACTTCAAGCACTTCGACTATGTCAACCCGGATGCGCCCAAGGGCGGCACCTTCCGCGAGTCGAGCATGGGCGGCTTCGACAGCCTCAACCCGTTTATCAGCAAGGGCGTGCCGGCCGACAATGTCAGCCTGATCTACGACACCCTGGCCATGCAGAGCCTGGACGAACCCATCACCGAATATGGCCTGGTCGCCGGCAAGATCGAAAAAGCCCCGGACAACAGCTGGGTACGTTTCTACCTGCGCCCCGAAGCGCGTTTCCACGACGGCCACCCGATCCGCGCCGAAGACGTGGTGTTCACCTTCCAGGAACTGATGAAGGAAGGCTCACCGATCTACCGCACCTACTACGCCGATGTCGATGAAGTGGTCGCCGAAGACCCGCTGCGGGTGCTGTTCAAGTTCAAGCGCACCAACAACCGCGAATTGCCGCTGATCCTCGGGCAACTGCCGGTGCTGCCCAAGCATTGGTGGGCCACGCGGGACTTCGCCAAGGGCAACCTGGAGGTGCCGCTGGGCAGCGGGCCGTACAAGGTGGCCGAGGTCAAGGCCGGGCGCATGATCCGCTACGAGCGGGTCAAGGACTACTGGGCCAAGGACCTGCCGATCACCAAGGGTTTCTACAATTTCGATAACCGCATCACCGACTACTACCGCGACAGCACCGTGTCCCTGGAAGCGTTGAAGGCCGGGCAGTTCGACTACTGGTTGGAATTCAGCGCCAAGAACTGGGCCAACGCCTACAACATTCCGGCCGTGACCGAGGGTCGCTTGATCAAGGAAGAAATCCCCAACGGCAACCCGACGGGCATGCAAGGTTTTGTGTTCAATACGCGCAAGGCGATGTTCCAGGACGTGCGCGTGCGCAAGGCCATCAGCCTGTTGCTGGATTTCGAGTGGAGCAACAAACAGCTGTTCAACGGCGCCTACACCCGCACCCGCAGTTACTTCGAAAACTCTGAAATGGCCGCCACCGGCCTGCCTGGCCCGGATGAGCTGAAGATCCTCGAGCCGCTGCGCGACAAGATCCCGGCCGAAGTCTTCACCCAGGCCTTCGAGCCGGCCAAGACCGACGGCAGCGGCATGATCCGCACCCAGCAGCGTGAGGCCTACCAACTGCTGCAGGAAGCCGGCTGGCGCATCGTCGACGACAAGATGGTCGACACCACGGGCAAACCGGTGACCATCGAGTTCCTGCTGGCACAGACCGAGTTCGAACGCATCCTGCTGCCCTTCAAGCGCAACCTGGCCGACCTCGGTATCGACCTGGTGATCCGCCGGGTGGACGTCTCGCAGTTCGTCAACCGTATCCGCTCGCGGGACTTCGACATGGTGGTGGGCAGCTTCCCGCAATCCACCTCGCCGGGTAACGAGCAGCGGGAATTCTGGAAGTCTTCCAGCGCCGACAAGCCCGGCAGCCGCAACTACATGGGCCTCAAGGACCCGGCGGTCGACCAACTGGTGGAAGAACTGATCGACGCCGACTCGCGCAAAAGCCTGATCGCCCATGCCAAGGCCCTGGACCGTGTGCTGCAGTTCGGCTACTACGTGATCCCCAACTGGCACATCAAGACCTTCCGCGTGGCGTACTGGGACCATCTCGGCCATCCGAAAACCCCGCCGCGCTATGACGTGGGCACCGCCACCTGGTGGGCAAAACCCAACGTAAAACCTGCCGTCACCTCAGACGCGAACACAAACACGAGCGCCGATCCGGCGAGCGGAGGCGATTAAATGCTGGCCTATATTGTTCGCCGCCTGTTGCTGATCATCCCGACACTGTTCGGGATCCTGCTGATCAACTTCATCATCATCCAGGCCGCCCCCGGTGGCCCGGTGGAACAGATGATCGCCAAGCTCGAAGGCTTTGAAGGTGCCACCAGCCGCATTGCCGGCGGCGGTGCCGAAGTCTCGGTGGCCGGTTCCAGCAGCTACCGTGGCGCCCAGGGCCTGGACCCGGCGCTGATCAAGGAAATCGAAAAGATGTACGGCTTTGACAAGTCGGCGCCGGAACGCTTGTGGATCATGGTCAAGAACTACGCCCGGCTGGATTTCGGCGACAGCTTCTTCCGTGACGCCAAGGTCATCGACCTGATCAAGGAGAAGATGCCGGTGTCCATCTCCCTGGGGTTATGGAGCACATTGATCATGTACCTGGTGTCGATCCCGCTGGGGATCGCCAAGGCCACGCGACACGGCAGCCACTTCGATGTATGGACCAGTTCGGCAATCATCGTCGGCTATGCGATCCCGGCGTTCCTGTTTGCGATCCTGCTGATCGTGGTGTTTGCCGGCGGCAGCTATTTCGATTGGTTCCCCTTGCGCGGGCTCACGTCCAACAACTTCGATGAGTTGAGCTGGGGCGGCAAGGTGCTCGACTACTTCTGGCACCTGGCGCTGCCCATCACCGCGCTGGTGATCGGCAACTTCGCGACCATGACGCTGCTGACCAAAAACAGCTTTCTCGACGAGATCAACAAGCAATACGTGATCACCGCCAAGGCCAAGGGCCTGACCAACCACCGCGTGCTCTACGGCCATGTGTTCCGTAACGCGATGCTGCTGGTGATCGCCGGGTTCCCGTCGGCGTTCATCGGGATTTTCTTCACCGGCTCGTTGCTGGTGGAAGTGATCTTCTCCCTCGACGGCCTGGGCCTGATGAGCTTTGAAGCGGCGATCAACCGCGACTACCCGGTGGTGTTCGGCACGCTGTTTATCTTCACCCTGCTGGGGCTGGTGGTGAAACTTATCGGCGACCTCACCTACACCCTGGTCGATCCGCGTATCGACTTCGCCAGCCGGGAGCATTGAGATGAACCTGTCCCCCCTCAATCGCCGCCGGTTCGAGCGGTTCAAGGCCAACAAGCGTGGCTGGTGGTCGCTGTGGCTGTTCCTGATTTTGTTCGGGCTGAGCCTGGGCGCCGAGCTGATCGCCAACGACAAGCCACTGGCAGTGCACTACGACGGCGACTGGTATTTCCCGGCGCTCAAGCGCTACCCGGAAACCACCTTCGGCGGCGAATTCCCGCTGGAGGCCAACTATAAGAGCCCGTATATCCAGGAACTGCTCAAGGCCAAGGACGCCTGGACCTTGTGGGCGCCGATCCCGTTCAGCTACCAGAGCATCAACTACGACCTGAAGGTACCGGCTCCCGCGCCGCCTTCGAGCGTCAACCTGCTGGGCACCGACGACCAAGGCCGCGATGTGCTCGCGCGGGTGATCTATGGCTTCCGTGTGTCGGTGCTGTTTGCCCTGACGTTGACCGTGCTCAGCTCGATCATCGGCGTGATCGCCGGGGCCTTGCAGGGCTTCTATGGCGGCTGGGTCGACCTGGCCGGGCAGCGCTTCCTGGAAATCTGGTCCGGCTTGCCGGTGCTGTACCTGCTGATCATCCTTGCCAGCTTCGTGCAGCCCAACTTCTGGTGGCTGCTGGGGATCATGCTGCTGTTTTCCTGGATGAGCCTGGTGGATGTGGTGCGCGCCGAGTTCCTGCGCGGGCGCAACCTCGAATATGTGCGCGCGGCCAGGGCCCTGGGGATGCAGAACGGCGCGATCATGTTCCGCCATATCCTGCCCAATGCCATGGTCTCGACCATGACGTTCATGCCGTTCATCCTCACCGGCGCCATCGGCACCCTGACTGCCCTGGATTTCCTCGGCTTTGGCCTGCCGGCCGGTTCGCCTTCGCTGGGCGAGCTGGTGGCCCAGGGCAAATCCAACCTGCAAGCGCCGTGGCTGGGCATGAGCGCGTTTGCCGTGCTGGCAATCATGTTGAGTTTGCTGGTGTTTATCGGCGAGTCCGCTCGCGATGCCTTCGACCCGAGGAAATGAGATGAATCAGGACAATCTGATCGAAATCCGCGACCTCTCCGTCGAGTTCGTCACGGGCGAGCATCACCACCGCGTGGTCAACAACGTCAGCTTCGATATCAAGCGCGGCGAAACCCTGGCCCTGGTCGGCGAAAGCGGCTCCGGCAAATCGGTGACCGCGCACTCGATCCTGCGCCTGCTGCCCTACCCGCTGGCCCGGCACCCGTCCGGCACCATCGCCTATTCCGGGCAAGACCTACTGACCCTCAAGGAAAAGACCCTGCGGCATATTCGCGGCAACCGCATCGCGATGATCTTCCAGGAGCCGATGACCTCGTTGAACCCGCTGCACTGCATCGAAAAGCAGATCAACGAAGTGCTCGGCCTGCACAAGGGCCTGACCGGCAAGGTCGCGACCCGGCGCACGCTTGAACTGCTGGAACTGGTGGGCATCCCCGAGCCGCACAAACGGCTCAAGGCCCTGCCCCACGAACTGTCGGGCGGCCAGCGCCAGCGGGTGATGATCGCCATGGCCCTGGCCAATGAGCCGGAACTGTTGATCGCGGATGAGCCCACCACCGCCCTTGATGTCACTGTGCAGTTGAAGATCCTGGAACTGCTCAAGGAGTTGCAGGCGCGCCTGGGCATGGCCCTGCTGTTGATCAGCCATGACCTGAACCTGGTGCGGCGCATTGCTCACCGCGTCTGCGTGATGCAGCAGGGCTGCATCGTCGAGCAGGCGGAATGCGAGACGCTGTTCCAGTCGCCCCAGCACCCTTACACCCAGGAACTGCTGGCGGCGGAACCCAGCGGTGGGCCGGCCACCAACGAGGTCGGGCCGCCGTTGCTGGAAGTCGATGACCTGAAAGTCTGGTTCCCGATCAAGAAGGTTTTTTTGCGCAACACCGTCGATTACGTCAAGGCGGTGGACGGCATCAACTTCAGCCTGCCCCAGGGCCAGACGCTGGGCATCGTTGGCGAAAGCGGCTCGGGCAAATCCACCCTGGGCCTGGCGATCTTGCGCTTGATCGCCAGCAAGGGCGGGATCCGCTTTGAAGGCCAGCAACTGGACAAGCTGACCCAACAACAGGTGCGCCCGTTACGCCGGGAAATGCAGGTGGTGTTCCAGGACCCGTTCGGCAGCCTGAGCCCACGCATGTGCGTCAGCGAGATCGTCGGCGAAGGCCTGCGCATTCACAAAATGGGCACGCCGGCCGAGCAGGAAGCGGCGATTATCGCGGCGCTCAAGGAGGTGGGCCTGGACCCGGAGTCCCGCCATCGCTACCCCCACGAATTTTCCGGCGGCCAACGCCAACGCATCGCCATCGCCCGCGCGCTGGTGCTCAAGCCGCGCCTGATCCTGCTGGACGAACCGACCTCGGCGCTGGACCGCACGGTACAACGCCAGGTCGTGGAACTGCTGCGCAGCCTGCAGGCCAAGTACAACCTGACCTACCTGTTCATCAGCCATGACCTGGCGGTGGTGAAGGCGCTGAGTCACCAGTTGATGGTGGTCAAGCATGGACAGGTGGTGGAACAGGGCGATGCGCAGGCGATCTTTGCTGATCCGCAGCATGCGTATACGCGTCAACTGCTGGAAGCGGCCTTTCTGGTGCCGTGCCCAGAGCCCCTCTGAGCGATCAGCACGCCCACGTCCTGCGTGGGTGTGCCGCACAATCGGATCACTGCGTGCCCCCCTGCCAAGCCAACGGCTACACAAACGCCAGGGTCTGTGCAACGATCCGTTACTGATCTTGATTGCCCTGGAGTCGTGCCCATGACGCTGACCGACCTGTGCCCCGCCGCACCGCGCTTCTGGCGCGACGAGCGCCTGCCGTTCATCGAAGCGCGCACCATCGCCGACGGGCGCAAGGTCACTTATACCCGTCACGCCCATGAGCATTTTTCCATCGGCGCGATCACCACCGGGCGCAGCTATTACCTTTACGGCGCCGATACGTTCCTGATCAGCGCCGGCACCGTGGTACTGATGAACCCGGGCGATGTGCATGCCTGCAACCCTATCCACGACCAGCCATGGTCCTATCACATGCTCTACCTCGACACGCCCTGGCTGACCGAATTGCAGTACCAATTGGGCTTCAGCACCGACCAGGGTTATCGCGCTTTCAATACGCCGCATACCCGTGACCCACTGCTGTACAGCGGCTTGCTGGCGTTGTACCGGATGCTGGTGAATGAGCAGGCCGAGCTCCTGCAAAAGCAAAGCGCGTTGGTGAGTTACTTCAGCGAAGTCCAGCAGCGCCTGAACCCTTCACCCACACCAATGCGCGAGGTCAACCACAAGCTGGAACGGGCCGCCGAGTACATCCGTGTGCACTGCACCGAGGCGTTGAAACTCGAAGACATCTGCCTGGCCGCCGAGCTGTCGCCGTCGTACCTGATCCGCGCCTTCAAGCAGTATTACGGGCTGACGCCCCATGCGTTCCTGGTCAACCAGCGCATCCAGTTTGCCCGCACCCGGCTGCGCAATGGCGAGTTGATCGCCGATGTGGCTCTCGCTGCGGGCTTTGCCGACCAGGCGCACTTCCAGCGCACCTTCAAGCAGCATTTCGCCGCCACGCCCGGTCAGTACCGCGAGGTGCTCAAGCCATCAGCAAATAACCCACACTGGCCACCAGCAACGCGGCCATTGAGCGGTTGAACAGGCGCACGCCGTGGGGATTGCCCAGGTAGCGGCGCAGAAAGGTCCCGGCATAGGCCCAGCACGCCACCGACACGTAGCAGATCACCAGGTAGAGGCTGGCAAACAACCAGATTTGCCGCGCGTCGCCATCGGCCGCAAACAAGCCCATGCCCGCCACACAAGCCAGCCAGGCCTTGGGGTTGAGCCATTGCATGATCGCGCCGTAGAGCATCGACGGCGCAGTTGCGGCGCCGTCCGCGTCCAACCGGCCGTCGTCCGCCGCCAGTTTCCAGGCCATGTACAGCAGGAAGGCGACCCCACCCCACTGGATCAACTGGGTCAGGATGGGCCAGCGCAGCAGCACCTCGTGCAGCCCCAGGCCGATCAGCACCAACAGCAAGGTAAAGCCAACAGCGGCGCCGAACACATGCTTCTGGCTGGCGACAAAACCGAAGCGTGCCCCTGAACTCAGGGCGACCACGTTGACCGGTCCCGGCGTGATGGATGTGGCCAGGGCGAAGGCGGCCATGGAAATGATCAAGCTCATTGCGGTTCCCTTTTTATGATGAGGCGTAAACAGGGTTCCACGGTATAAGGCCCACGCGCAGCGGTATTGAACAAAATGCCCCTGCGGCGGCAATGGCCTCACGCGTTGATCAACGAGAAATGTGCGCCTACCCCGGCGCGCACGCCCTCGCCCACGGCCAGCGCAACGGACCCGGCGGCGAGGGATGCATCACCACAGGCAAACACGCCAGGCACCGAGGTCTGGCGAGTGTCGTTGGTGTGCAGGTAAGGCCCGGTGGGGCCGTCGACCCATTCACAGCCCAGTTGTTCGGCCAACGGACTGATGCGCGTGCGGGACAGGGTGAAGATCCCGTCGAGCTTGAACACCCTGCCATCATCCAATTCCAGGTCGGCGCGCTCCCCGCTGATACGTCGCACGCCAGCGCTTTCCACGATGACCCCACGTCGGTCCAACTGCGCCTGTTGCTCGGCATCCGGGGTAAACACACCATTGGTGAACAAGGTGGTGGGCCCCCAGTCCGGCAGCATCAGCGCGTGGTGCATCGCCAGGGGTGAGGTGGCCAGGACGCCAATACGGCCTTGGTCCAGTTCATAGCCATGGCAGTAGGGACAATGGAACACTCGCGTACCCCAGCGCTCTTTCAAGCCTTCGACCGCCGGCAGTTCATCCACCACTCCGGTGGCGAGGATCAAGCGTCTGGCGTGAAACGTACCGCTATGTTCGGTGCGTACACTGAACCCCTCAACCGGCTGGTTGACCTGCACCGCACTGCCCTGCACCCACGTGACCGTCGGATACTCCATCAACTGGCTGCGCCCTTCGGCCGCAATGACCTCCGGCGCCTGGCCGTCCTGCCCGAGAAACCCGTGGGACGTGGCGGCAAACCGGTTGCGTCGCTGCCCCGCATCGATCACCAACACCTGGCGCCGCGCCCTTGCCAATTGCAGGCCCGCAGACAGGCCGGCATAGCTGCCGCCCACGATAATCACGTCGTACATCATGAAAGTAACTCCATGTTGTGTGCTCGCGGTTATCCGCGGGCTTTCACGACACACCATAAGTTACATAAAAATAGCCCGTCAAGAGTCTCGCAACTTTTCGAGTTACGAACGATACTTTCGACTGACCCAACCTGAGGCTGATTGATGAGAAACGACACGCGCCTGTCGCGCATGCTCCACGTACTGATCCATATGGGCCGTCATGAAGAACGCGCCACATCGGAGACCATCGCGCAGATGCTCGGCACCAACCCAGTGGTGGTGCGACGCACCCTGGGGTTGCTCAAGGAGAAAGGCTATGTGCGTTCGGAAAAGGGCCACCAGGGCGGCTGGAGCCTGGGCAAACCCTTGAGCGAAATCACTCTGCTGGACATTCACAATGCCCTGGGCACGCCTTCGATATTCGCCATCGGCCTGTCCACCGATCACCCCGAGTGCCTGGTGGAACAGGCGGTGAATGCCGCACTCACGGATGCCTTCGAACAAGCCCAGGCATTGCTGCTGAAACGCCTGGGCAAGATCAGCCTGGCGCAGTTGGCCGAGGACTTTGACGAACGCTACCGCGTGGCAATGCTGCCTTAGCGCTGCGTGGGAATACGAATATCGCCCACACGGCACTGGGTTTTGACACTGCGCGGGCAGCCGGCAAACGCCAGGTCCTTGGTCAGGCACACGCGCACTTCCGACAGCACCTTGCCTTTGCAGATCACCGCCAGGCCATGGCTGCCCATGCGCGGGTTGCTTTCGCGAAACAGCGCCTCGATCTCGCGGGCCTGCAACGACGACGGCGTGTTGAACGGTTGCAGTTGCGCCGGGATGGTGACTACGCCCAGCGCCGTATCGGTTTTCTCCAGGTACGCCAAGGGTTCCAGCCCGCTGCAGGTGCCGTGCTTGGCCCATTCGTGCTTGAGCAGCGAGCGCGTCGGGAACAGCGCCGCGCCCTTGTCCATCTCTTCACGGCTCAACGTAGATTGCGGCGCGCAGGTCGCCGGCCACCCTCCCCGCGCGTATTGCGGCCACAAGCCGTGCAGCACGAAGCCGTAACCCTTGCCCGAACATTGTTCGTTGTTTGGGTGCGTCAGGCAAAAGGTCGGCGACCATGACAACGACAGCACATAAAAATCAAATTCCCCAGGCGTCCCTTGGTTACGCGGGGCCGCCACTGCGCTGGTGGCCAGCACCAGCCACACCATCATCCAGTACTTCATGCGTGTATTCCTTGAAAAAAACCAGGTATACCGCAACTACTCAGGATGGTTGGGGTTACGTTGCAACACCTTGTCCAGGACCCGATCGGTCTTCAACGCCTCGATCGCCAGCGAAGGATGCTCGGCTTCGCCGCGAATATGCGCGTTCATGGCCAATACGTGGTGCCACTGGATATGCGCGTGGCACGGCACCTCCAGCACCTCGTTGAACTCACCGTCGAGGCGCAGCGGCTGATCCTCGAACACCGAGAACTGGATGCGCCCACGGCTGCCGATCAACTCGACCAGATCCTCACGACGGTCGGCTACAAAGTTCCAACAGCCCATGCCCAGCGCGCCAGAACTGAACGTCCAGCAGGCCGTCACGGCGTCCTCGGCCGCATAGCTTGCGGCCTGTCGTGCAGTAAAGCCCGAGACCTCGACGATGTCCCCGGCCAGGTATTGGAACAGGTCAAATCCGTGGCTGGCCAGGTCGGCAAAGTAGCCGCCACCGGCGATGGTCGGGTTGGTGCGCCAGTTGGCGGCGCTGGTATCCTCGGCAGCCGGTGGCTTGCAGAGGGTCCAGGTCAGGTGGCGTAACGTGCCGATGCGCCCGTCCTGCAGCCACGCGCGCACTTGCTGGAAGCGCGGCAGCGAGCGCCGGTAGTAGGAGACAAACAGGTGCAGCCCGGCACGTTCGAAGGTGCGCTGCATCAACGCGCTCTGTTCGGCGTTCAGCGACATCGGTTTCTCGACGCAGCAATGCTTGCCGGCCGCCGCCACCATCAGGCTGTACTCCAGGTGACTGTCGGGCGGCGTGGCGATGTACACGGCGTCCACTTCAGGGTCGTTGATCAGTGCCTGGGCGTCGGTGTAGTAACGGGCAATCCCGTGACGTGATGCATAATCGCGCACGGCGTCCTCGCGACGCCCCATCACGGCCACCAGCGCCGAACCTGGCGCTTTGTAAAAAGCGGGTCCACTCTTTAACTCAGTGACACTGCCACAACCGATCATGCCCCAACGTACGGTGCTCATCTGTTTTCCTCGTCCGTTTTCATCAATCAGGCAGTATCCACATCCCCACGCCGTTGTGCCATAACCACCTAGCATGACAATTGCATTACACTTTTATGACATTCATCCCACTGCGGGGGCACAGACGATGAAAATACGCGCAACGGTCATTTGCGAACACGAGGGGCATATCCTCTTCGTGCGCAAGGCCAGATCAAAATGGGCGCTGCCGGGCGGCAAGGTTGAACAGGGCGAACGCCCGGTCGGCGCCGCCGAACGGGAGCTGGAAGAGGAAACCGGGTTGAACGTGGATGGCCTGCTGTACTTGCAGGAGCTGAAGGCCCGCGACACCGTCCACCATGTGTTTGAAGCCTCGGTGGTGAATATCGCGGATGCACGGCCACTGAACGAGATCGTCGACTGTCAGTGGCACGCCTATGGCTCCTTGGACGATATGGACACTACCGACGCGACCCGCCATATCGTCAAATCCTTTCTACGTCGCCTGTAAATCCGCGCTCGGCCTGCTGTCGATTAATCCTGGTTTACCAAGCGCCTTTGGACTGCGTAGCGGTGCAGTCTTTTCAAACTAAGAGTTGGCGGCTCGCAGCTCAAGACCGAGGTTTGTTGCCTGCCGACTTTGCCTGCCCGCGCATGTACAAGGCCTCCACCAGCTTCTGCCGCTCATCCTGGGGCAAATTGCCGGCGAACTGCGCCAGGGTGCTGTCGACCAGCGCCCGAAGGGCCATATCGGCCTCCCGTGCCTTGGCCAGCTCTGCCACCAATGCCTCACGGTCCAGGCTCGGCGCTTCCAATTGCTTGATCACACCCAACCGCGCTTCACGCCCGGCCATGATCAGCGGCTGGCTGTCGTCACGATTGTGGCGCAACAGTTGGCGCAGCTCCCTGCGCCGTTCGGGTGGCAGTTTGAACATGGCTTGACGCAGACCGTGCTGGTTGACGACCGCTTCGGCCGGTCTGGCGCTGACCATCCAGTGATAAAGGCCACCGCCTACGCCTCCGATCAAAAACACGTTGAGCAACACCGACACGAGCAACCACGGCTTGAGGGATCTGGCTGTCATTGCTCGGTTTCCTCGGCGTTGACGGTGAAAACGACTTCCGCGTCACCTTGATCGAAGACGCTGGGCAGCACTTCGGACGACAACATCGGCAGCGGCACGCTCATGGACGCCACCAGCATCCCGGTGACGATGCCGGCAATGCCCACGCTTACCAGGCCTGCGGGCGACAGCCAGCGGCCGTAACGCGACCAGAACGATCCAGGCAGCGCGGCCGACTGGCGGATCTGCCGGGCCAATACCGGGTCGATGAATGCCAGTTGATGGCTGTCCAACTGGCCGTCAAGCCAACGTGCCTGCTGCAAGGCTTCGCGCGCATGCACATTGCCGCTGCGCAGCAAGGCCTGAGCGGTGGCCTGTTCAGCATCCGGCCAGCGACGCAGGTCCGCCCCATAGGCGTCGGCCAGGTAAGCAAAACGTTCGGGTGTCATGGTTTTCCCCTTCCTGGGCGGGCGAGCCCGGGTGTGTCGGCAAGTTGGCTGCGCAACTGGCGTCGGGCCCGCGACAGCAGGCTCTCCAGTGCCTCGACGCTGATATTCATCAGGGCTGCGGCGTCGATGTTCGACAGCTCCTGGTAGTACTGCAACACGATGGCTTCGCGCTGGCGTTCGGGCAAGGCCGCCAACGCGGCGGCCATGCGTACACTGCGGTCCTGGGTTTCCAGTTGCTCCTCAGGCGATGGCGAGCTGTCTGCCACCTCCACCGCCTCTTCGTCGCTCAACGGACGTTCCTTGCGTCGGCGCAGGCGGTCGTGGCACAGGTTCAGCGCAACCCGGTGCAACCAGGTGTCGAAACGCGCCTCGCCACTGCGCCAGTTGGCGGCCTGGCGCCAGATACGCAGGAAGCTTTCCTGAGCCACGTCCTTGGCCTCATCGGCGTCCCCCAGGATCCGACTGGCGAACGCCAGCAAACGCGGGAGTTTACGCGTCACCATTTCGTTGACGGCGGCAGGTTCGTTATTGCCGATACGCGCCAGCAGCTCAACGTCCGGATCAGTGTCTTTCAATCGGGAGTTCTCAGGGCCAAGGGTCAGGGTTCAGCGGATCCAATGCCCTTCGCGCCAGTACCAGTTCGGGCCATGGGCTTCCCAATGGCCAGGCTCCCAGCGCGCATGACGCATGACTGGCTGCCAGTGGCCCGGTACCCAGCCATAACCGCGCCCCTCCCAACGCCAGTGGCCCCGGTCCCAGGCATACCCGGGGCGCTCGGCCGGGATCATTTCCACACGCTGCGGCGGCGGCGCCTGCTGGATGATGATTTCGGTCTGGGCAAAAGTCGGGGTGCTGACAAGCGCGGCGAGAGCCAGCGGAGCAAGCAAGACAAAACGCAATTTGGCCAGGGGTCTCATGGCAACTCCTTCATGCAACACGCGAAAGTGCAGGTTGCTGATGGGTTGAACGGCGCGTGCGCAAAAATCCGTCGCAGGCTGCGCAGATTTTTCAGCAGGGGGTCGAGACCAGTATTGCTCAAGGGCTGGCGGGGCTTGATGAAATGTTTGAAAGGATCGCGACGGATTTTCGCGGCTGGCCACGTTGAAGGATTAACCCAGGTCAACCCAAGAGGAAACACCATGTACCGTCGACTTACCCTGCTGGTTGCGGCTTTGCTGATCGTCAGCCTCAGCGGCTGCGTAATCGTGCCGGAGCACCGTCATTGCTGCTGGCGTTACTACGGCGCGCTGGATGCGCCAAGCCATGCTGTCAACGGCTAGCTGACCGCCGCAACACCATGGCGCCCGGACTTGATCTCGGTGCGCAGCTCGCCGATGAGGTTTGAGATGGAACGGAGGCTGTCCAAACCCTCGGGTAGCCCGACCGCAATTCAGTGCAAAAACGTCGAGGCGTTGACGCCACAAGTCGCGCCACACGACCTCTCGTCTGCTGCATCGGCAAGCGCTTGACTCCAACCGTCGATCACAAGAGGCTCTCAGGCAATTAGCCATCATTCGAGTCACCCGTCATGAGTATCGACCCTCCGAGCCAGCCCGACAGCGATGTATACCGGACACTGCTGGAGTCGACCAAAGCCATCCCCTGGCGTATCGACTGGCAGAGCATGACCTTCAGCTATATCGGCCCGCAGATCGAAGCGCTGCTGGGCTGGACCCCGCAAAGCTGGGTCAGCGTCGACGACTGGGTCTCGCGCATGCACCCGGATGACCGCGAATACGTAGTGAATTTCTGCGTGTCGCAATCCCGTGCCGGGATGGACCATGAGGCGGATTATCGGGCACTGACGGTGAACGGCGACTACGTGTGGATTCGCGACGTGGTGCATGTGGTGCGCAAGGACGGCGAAGTCGAGGCGCTGATTGGCTTTATGTTCGACATCAGTGAACGCAAGAAGACCGAAGAACATCTGGTGCGCCTGCAAAAACAGCTCGAGGAATATTCCTATCAAGACGGCCTCACCGGCATCGCCAACCGGCGCATGTTCGACACCGTGCTCGAGCGCGAATGGGCCAGCGCTCTGCGCAGCCAGTTACCCCTGTCGTTGATCATCCTGGATATAGATTTCTTCAAGCAGTACAACGACCACTACGGCCATATCAAGGGCGACGAATGCCTGCGCCAGGTCGCGCGCACCCTGTCCCAGGCCGCCAACCGGCCCCGGGATTTCATCGCACGGATCGGCGGTGAGGAGTTTGTGTGGTTGCTGCCGGAAACCGACGCGGCGTCGGCCCAACAGGTGGCACAGCGCTGCCTGCACCTGATCTGCCAGCAACAGATCGAACATGGCTTTTCAGCGGTATCCAACCTGTTGACCCTGAGCCTGGGCGTGGGTACGCGCATCGTCAAACCTGACAGCCCGATGCTGGATTTTGTCGAAGATGTCGACAAGTTGCTCTACCAGGCCAAACGCAACGGGCGAATGCGCGCAGAGTTTGCAGACGGGGAAGTTTGACGCGGGTCAAATCGCAGGCAAAAAAAATCCCAAGTAGCTGATGGAAACTTGGGATTTAAAAATGCATAAACCGTGGGAGGTGAACGCCCGGCTATAGTAACGAGTGTAAAAAGCTGTAACAAGAAAATTTTATATCCTTTCGTCGGATTAAAAGCGGTGTAAGTCCTTCAATAACCACATGTTTTTTAAGGTGGTGACGGATATAAGTGCCACTTTTTGGTGCAACTACCGTCGATATTTCCACTTATAAAAAAGGGTTATTAGTTAAGGCGGCATAACACTTTTCGACCCGTTCGCCCTCAATTGCTTGCAGGTATCGCGAAGTTCGAGGCCACCGGATGTGGCCACACTGGCGACCCGCTCAACCTGCCGGCAAAGTGCCAAACGCTCGGCCGCTTCTTCGCGCTGGCGATCCGCCTTGGCGTTGAGTTGCACGAAATATCCCCCCAGCACCACCGCGACGCACAGCACGCCGACCGCGAGGAAACGCAAGCTGGTGGGCGATGAGTGTTCTGGCTGGTGCATGATCCTGCGCGCCCTGCTCTATTTGCGTCGAAGTCCGCGATTGTATGCAAATAGAAACATAGGGTTTGTCATGGATTTGTAAAATGGCAGGAACTACAACGACGCCGGTTTCATCCCTGGTAACTCCTTCTGCGACGGTGTCCGCCCCAGCAAGCGATACAAAGGCAGGCACGCCGCCTGGATCAACAGCATGCGGATCACCTGCATCGCAGTCACCAGCGTCACTGCCAGGCCCAGGGCCTCGGCGGTCAGGCTCATCTCCGGCGCGCTGCCGGGCATCATGCCCAGGGCCAGCGACAGCCACGGCGTGCCCAGCCAGGTGCCGAGGCCCCACGCGGCGAGGGCCGTGGCAATTACCGAACCCGCCAACAACAGCAACACCTTCAACAGAAACCCCGGCGCCCGCAGGAAAAAACTGCGGTCGAACGCGACACCCAGCGCACAGCCGATCAACAACTGGCCACTGCCACTGAGCCAGCCCGGCATGCTCATCGACAAGTTATTGCAGCCTACCCCCACCGCGCAGATCAGGAACGGTCCGAACGTCCACGGGTTGGGCAGTTTGCAGCGCTGGAACCCCAGGGCTGCCAAACAGCTCATCGCCAGGATGAACACCAGCCAGGGCCAGATCACCGGCAACGGCGCATGAACAGCCACCTGCGGCATCCCAAAGGTGGCGACAGCCGGCACCGCCAGCAGGATCAGCAGCAACCGAATGCTATGGGCCGCCGCGATAAACGACGTGTCCGCCTGACGCTGACGCCCCAGGTGCACCATCTCGGTGGAATTGGCCGGCATCAAGGCGAAGAACGCCGTGCCGAACGAAACGCCCCAGCGATGCAGGATCAGTATCGAACCCAAGGCCAGCACCAGCGTCAGCATCACTGCCGATACGATCAGGCCAAGATGGGTCGCCACTTGCTGCATCACCGGCAGGGTGAAATGACAGCCGATGGCCACTGCCACGATCAGTTGTCCGATCTTGCGCCCATACGGCACTTCCGGCACCCGCGCGCCGGCGCATCGGCTCAGCATCACGGCGACCAGCGAGCCAATCACCCAGGGCAACGGCCACCCCGCCCAACTGGCAATGCCGCCGCCCAAGGCGCCGATGATGAGGGTCAGGAGCCAATACTGGCGAAGGTTGAGCATGGTGGTGAACCCGGCATGGAGAAGAATGCCGACAGGTTATAGACTTGCCATCATCACAGAAAATATCCATTTGTGAATAAAATCATCACTCTTTGTTATGCGAGACCGTATGAATCTAAAAGCGCTGGCATACTGCGTCGAGATCGCCCGCCAAGGCAGCTTCACCAAGGCCGCGCAGGCGCTGCATGTGGCGCAACCGGCACTGAGCATGGCGGTCGGCCGGCTGGAAGAGGAACTGGGGGTCGCCCTGTTCAACCGCGCTACGCGGCAAATCAGCGTGACGGCCGAAGGCCAATTGTTCCTGACGCGCGCCGAGGCCTGCCTGGAAGGTTTGGCCGGTGCCCGTCGTGAACTGCAGGACCTGACTCAACTGCACAGCGGCGAGATCCGCGTCGGCGTGCCGCCCATGTACGGCATCCGCCATATTCCCGAACTGCTGATGCAATTTCGCGCGCGCTATCCCGGCATTGCCATGCATGTGGTGGAAGGCAGTGCCGATGACATCAGCGAACGCCTGGCCACACGGCAGATTGATGTGGCATTGCTGGAGTCGCGACGGGTTGACCCGGACTGGGAGTCGGTGCTGCTCGGCAGCGATGAGATGGTGTTGTGCATGCACGAACAGCATCCGCTGGCCGGGGCCTCCTCGATCCCGGCTGAGCGCTTGCAGCATGAGCCCATGCTGGTCTTCGATAACACCTTCCTGCAACGCCACCTGCTGGATGCCTTTTGCAGCCAGGCCCGCGTGCGTTTCAACATCGCCCTGGAAAGCAATTTCGTCCCGCTGGTGATTGCCGCCACCCGCAACGCAATGGGGCTTTCCACCCTGCTGCGTTCGGTGCAGGAGCAGGAATCCGGGCTCGTCGGTGTGTCCTTCGAACCCGCGCAATTCATGCACTTCAACCTGTGCTGGCGAGCCAGTGAATACTTGTCCCAGGCCAATCGGCGGTTCATTGAAACGGCAAAGGCGTATTTCCAGGAAGATGCCAGCTCGCCGCTGACGCGCTAAGCAGGCGGGTCGATCATTTGCGTGCCACTTTGTAGCGCACGCAATCCTGATAGAAACTCTGGCGAATCGCTTCGGGCTTGAGCCGTGAACGACTGTCATACGTCTGCTCGGTGATGCCCATGGCCATCATGCGCATCCAGGATTTATTGAACTTGATGGTCTGGATCTTCTGCCGCGCGGCGTACAGCGACACCCCCGACAGCTTGAGCTCCTGGGCCCTGGCGGCCGTGCCGGCGCCCCAGCTGCACATGTACTTGTCACCCTCGCGCAGCTCTCGTGCCTGCACGGCAGCCGCGCCGCCAGCCAGGGAGCAGGCAATCAGCATGATTCCAACAGTGCGCATTTGCTTCCTCACCTAACCACCTGAAAATAAAAGCGATTCTGGCGAGGATTTTGTTACAAAGGGGCCATTAAATTGCCTTATCGGCGTGCCATCACCACTGATAGGTCGCACTCGCCTGCACCGTGCGCTGCGAGCCATACCAGCACCACGAGTAGGAATAGCACGACGCGACGTACTCTTTATTCGCCAGGTTGGTGGCGTTCAGGGCCAGGCGCAGGTTGTCCTTGAGGTTGGCGATGTTCGGGATGTCGTAGTGCACCGCCGCATCGAACAAGGTGTAGCCCGGCACCTTCAGGGTGTTGGCGGTATCGCCCCAGGACGAGCCGACATAACGCGCACCGGCGCCGGCACCGAAGCCCTTGAGGTTACCATCATGGAAGGTGTAGTCAGCCCACGCCGAAGCTGTGTGGCGCGGTACCGCGTAGTTGGTGGTGCCCTCGGCGTTGATGGCCGGGCCTACGCCGATATCGCTGATGGGCGCATAACGCACGGTGTTATTCGACTTGCTGATGCGGTTATCCAGGTAGGCATAGGCCGCCGTGATGTCCAGGTTGTCGTTGAGGCTGGCCTTGCCTTCCAGCTCAAAACCACGGGATTGCACTTCGCCGTCCTGGCTCTGGCAGCGACCGCTGCCGCACAGGTGGGTGGGGTCCGGGTCGGTGGTGAGGACGTTGGTCTGGCGCAGGTCGAAGATCGCCGCCGTGATAAAGCTGTTACTGCCCGGCGGCTGGTACTTGATGCCGATTTCATACTGCTTGCCTTCGGTCGGCTTGAATACCGAACCGCCGTAACCGGTGCCCGACTGCGGGTTGAACGACTCCGCATAGCTGGCATACGGCGCCAGGCCATTATCGAAGAGATAGACCAGGCCAATACGCCCGGTAAAGGCCTTGCTGTCCAGGGAGGATTGGCTCTTGGCCCCGGTGCGCAGGGTCTTGGTGGTGCTGTCGGTGCTGGCCCAGTCATAACGACCGCCCAGCAACAGCACCCATTTGTCCCACTTCATCTGCTCTTGCAGGTACACGCCGGTTTGTTCGCTGCGCGACGTACCGTCGGTGGTGTACGCCGGTACCGGCACGGCCGCGCCATAGACCGGGTTGAAAATATCCAGGGTCGGCCCGGCGGTATACGTCCCTGAGCCCAACAGGGTCTCGGTGCTGGTGTTCTGGTAGTCGAGCCCCATCAGCAAGGTGTGTTGCAGTGGGCCAGTGTCGAATTTGGCCTGCACCTGGTTGTCGAGGGTATAGGCATTCATGTCGACGTCACTGGCGATGGTGGAGCGGCGAATGGTGCGATAGTCCGTCATCAGGTAGTTGCTGTAGAGGCTGCGATAGCGCCCTTCGCTGCGCAGGTAACGCGCGTTCTGGCGCACGGTCCACACATCGTTGAAGTGATGCTCGAAAGCCCAGCCGATGGAGTAGTACTCGCGATCGCTTTTCTCGAAGTTCTTTTCGCCATCATAAAAGTCCACATCGATGCTGCGCCCGGTCGGGCTGTGCAATACCGAGCCCCAGGCCGGCATCGAACCATAGGACGCGCCCTTCGGATCCTTCTGAAAATGCCCGAGCAAGGTCAGCGAGGTAGCGTCATCCGGCCGCCAGGTGAAGGCCGTGGACAGCGACTGGCGACGGGTTTCGGTGTGTTCGACCTGGCCATTGGCATCGTCGAAAAGCCCCGCGACCCGGTAGGAATAAACGCCCTGATCGTCAATCGGCCCGCTAAGGTCGAAGGTGGTGCGTTTCTTGTTGAAGGTGCCGTATTCGACGCCCACTTCATGGAACGGCGTATCCATCGGCCGCTTGCTGACCATATTGATCACCCCGCTCGGCGTGCCCTGCCCGTACAGCACCGAAGCCGGGCCGCGCAGCACTTCGACGCGCTCCAGGTCGAAGGCATCCTTTTGCGGCAACGCGTCACGGCTCGACGGCATGCGCAGGCCGTCCAGGTAAGTGGCCGGGGCAAAACCACGAATGGTCAGTTGGTCGAGGCGCGAAGCGGTGGCGCCACGGGTTTCCGGGATGACCGCAGCGCTGTAGCGCAGGATCTGGTTGAGGCTCTCGGCGTTCTGCGCGCGCATCTGGTCTTTGGTGACGATGGAAATCGACTGCGGGGTTTCGATCAGCGCGGTATCGGTCTTGGTGCCCGACAAACTGCGGGTAGCCACATAACCGGCGACCGGCCCGGTGGGGCTTTCGGCCTGGTAGGCACCGCTGATGGTGGTGGCCTGCAGCTCCATCGCGCCGCCGTTATCCGGGAGGGCTTCCAGACGGTAGCGGTCGGCAGAGATCTTCAGCGCCTGCAGGCCGCTGCCGGCGAGCAACTGGGTCAGCGCCACATCGGTGGCGTATTGCCCGCTCAAGCCGTTGCTGCGTTTGCCGCGTGTCAGGCTCGCATCAAACGCCAATACCAGGCCCGCCTGCTCGGCCAGGCTATTGAGCGCCTGGCTCAAGTCACCGGCCGGAATCTGAAAGCGCCGTACAGCGCTGCTGCTTTCTTCGGCAAAGGCGGATTGGACGTTCAGCAACGGCACGGCGGCAAAAGCCAGCGCCACTGACAAGGCCAGTGGGTGCAAGGGACGAGCAAGGCGCGACATGGGAAATCCTGCGTAATAAAGGTTCTATTAACCATGACGGCCAGGTCGGGAAATCGGGCAAGAATGAGAGCAGTTTTTATTTGAGCGGTGTACTGCAATCGGTTGGAGCGCTTTTTTATGTAGCCCTTCAGGTTGGTTTTTCGCGGTTTTTTCCTGACGGTGGTCAGCCCTTTCTGATTTTCCCCGCCGTTCATCCAGCCGCTTTTTACTGCGGCAGACTCCGACGCCTTGCCCTCTGCCGAGACGTCACGGATGACCCACGCTTCCCACATTGCCTCTATCGAACATGAGCTGGATGGCTTTCATCAGAGCCTGGTGACCTATCGCCAGCAGATGGGCGCCTGGTATTCGCGGGCGCTGGATTCGGTGAGCCATGCGGCGGATATGCCGTCGTTGCTGGGGATGGATCGGGTGTTGCGCGTGGGGGATTCGCAGCGTTCGGTGAGCCTTTCCGATGCGGATTTTTCGACCGTCGCCCAGTGCCCCTCGGGCGGCGAACTGAAGATCGAGAGTCAATTCGAGTCGGTGTATGACGTGCCGCTTGGTGATATTGCGGTCGAGGTGATCGGGCTGGATGACGGCAGTTCCGCGCGGGTCATGCTGGATGAGCATGGCAAGGGCTCACACCACTGCGCCGCGGGCGGGCGCTATCAGGTGCGGGTACAGGGCGGTGTTTCCGAGGAGCAGGTGGATGCGCTCTTCGCCTCCTACGACGGGCTGATGGCGGATCTGGAGCGGTGGCTTCGCGAACAGTGGCAAGGCTTCAAGCCGCATTGGCAGCAATCCACGGCCAGTGCAATTGGCAGCGGCGTGCTGGCGGGCAGTTGGGCGGCGATCCGGGACGTGTGGGACAGCATCAAGCTGGTGCAGGCGATTCTTGAAGACCCGTTGAAGTACATCGAACAGCTGGGGGCTGAAGCGGCCAAGCTGGCACAAATCGCCACCGATGCGCCCAAGGTCATGGAACAGGCGATGTTGCTCGCCAGTGATGAAGCGGCGCTGTTCCTGCTGGTGCGCACGGCGATGATCTGGTTGGACGCATTGCCGCCCAGTGAGATTGCGCAGGTGGCTGCTGGGCTTGTGGTGTCGTTGCTGATTGACCTGGTGATTGGCGCGGTGCTGACCATCGCATTGCCGGCGGCGGCTGTGGCGTATTTGAGCCTGCGCCTGGCCAGGTATGGCGCTCGGATTGTTAAGGCCGCTGTTGGTTTTGCTCAGAGCGTGCTGGCGATTCTGACGAAGTTCATGCAGGCGGTGGATCGCTACAAGGCGGTGGCGGTTCGCGGCGTGGTCGGTGGGGTGAAGCAAGGCACGCTGCAGATGCGCTGGCGGGCGCGGCAGAACGCGGTGCTGAAGCAAAAAGAGCCTGTGGATGATGTGCCTGCTGTATCGACGAATCCGAAGGGCGATGCGGCGGCCTCTTCGGATAAGACGGTCACCAACGGCTGCCCCGTGTCGATGGTTACCGGGGAGGAACTGCTGACCTGACCGATGGCACGTTGGACGGGATTTTGCCGTTTGAGTGGACGCGGCTATATCGCACCAGTGCGGTGGAACTGGATTGCGGGTTGGGGTTTGGCTGGAGTCACTCGCTGGCGCATCGGCTTTCTGTTTCGGGCGATTCCGTCGTGTGGACGGACCATGAGAACCGCTCGATTGGGTTTCCACTGCCGACTGTTGCTCGACCAGCCATCACCAATAGTTCGGCCGAAGCGGCGATCTATTTGGGCGCGTCGCCGGATGAATTAGTGCTGGCCCAGGCGTCGCGGTTTTATCACTTTCGCGACGGTGTGCTGGTCTCGATCAGCGATGCGTACGACAACCGGTTGCGGATTTCTCGGGATTTTCTGGGGCGCATTGAGCGGCTGGATAACGGTTCGGGTTGTGCGCTGCTCTTGCGCTATGCGTCGGGCCGCATCGTGGCGGTGGACTACCAGGTGCAGCGGGCCGAAGGCCGTGGTCCGTATGCCTGGATTACTGAGCAGAACGTCGCTTCCTACGCCTACGACGACGCTGGCCGACTGGTCTCGGCGACCAATACGGTAGGTGAAAGCGAGGTTTATCGCTACGACGAGCAGCACGTGATTCTTGAACGTGGGCTGGCCGGTGGGGCGAGTTTCTTTTGGGAATGGGAACGGGCTGGCAAGGCCGCGCGGTGTGTGCGGCATTGGGCCAGTTTTTCGCAGATGGATACGCGGTATGCCTGGGGGGACGACGGCCGTGTCACGGTGCATAACGCCGATGGCAGCCAGGAAGTGTATGTCCATGACGACCGGGCGCGGCTGGTACAGCGGATTGATCCGGACGGTGCTCCGCATTTCAAATCCTATGACGACAAGGGTCGGCTGACGGTCGAGCAGGATCCTCTGGGTGCTGTGACGGCGTATCAGTACGACGAAGCCGGACGGTTGGTGGCGTTGTTTCCCGGGGATGATGAGCCAACAACCTACGAGCATGACAATGGCTTCGTACGGGTTGTAAGGCGGGGTCTGGCGGTCTGGAAATATGAGCGCAATGACCAGGGCGATGTCATTCGTAAGATCGATCCCGACGGCCATGTCACGGACTACAGCTACAACAAATACGGGCAACTGGTTGGGGTTTGGTACCCCGATCACAGTTGTCAGCGGCTGGTGTGGAATGATCGTGGGCAGCTCATAGAGGAACAACTACCCAATGGCGGGATCAAGCGTTACCGCTATGACGATCTTGGCCGGCAGATTGCCCGTGAGGATGAACATGGGGCGCTGACCCAGTATCAGTGGGACAGCGTGGGTCGGTTGGTTCGCGTGGTGCTGCCCGGTGGGGCGTGTCGGGAATACAGCTACAACCCCTACGGAAAAATCACCGCCGAACGCGACGAACTGGGGCATGTCACCCGTTACGAATATGCCGACGGTTTGCACCTGATCAGCCGGCGCATTAATGCAGATGGCACTCAGGTCAACTACCGCTACGACAACGTTCGGTTATTGCTGACCGAGATCGAAAACGAGGTCGGCGAGTCCTACCGACTTGATTACCACACCAACGGCCTGATACAGCAGGAGGTTGGGTTTGACGGGCAGCGTACGGCTTATGCCTACGACCTCAACGGCAATCTGCTGGAAAAGACCGAATACGGCGACGATGGCAGTCAGCTCGTTACTCGTTATGAGCGAGACCACGCCGGCCGCCTCGTACGAAAAACGCTGCCCGACGCCAGCGTTGTTGAATATGCCTACGACCGTCAGGGCAACCTCCTCAGCGTCGACAACGGCCACTGGGCGCTGGCCTACGAATACGACCCACAAAACCGCCTCACCGCCGAGCACCAGGGCTGGGGCAGCTTGCGCTACGGCTACGACGCCTGCGGCCAGCTTCAAACCCTGCGCCTACCCGACAACAACCGCGTCATCTTCAACCACGCCAAAGGCGGCCACCTCGCCAGCGTCGAGTTAAACGGCGCACCACTGACCTCCCATCTGTTCAAAGCCGGTCAAGAACACCAACGCCAACAAGGCCACCTCCTCAGCCACTACCACTACGACGACCAGCACCGCCTGCATGCCCACGCGATCACCCAGCAACAAGACCATCTCTACCAACGTCAATACAACTACGACAAAACCGGCAACCTCACCCGCCTGCTCGACACCCGCAAAGGCGAACACCACTACCACTACGACCCGTTAGGTCGTCTCACCCGCGCCGACCACTCCCAAGACCTGCAGGAACGCTTCGGCCACACCCCTGCCGGCACCCTGCTGATGCAAGACCGCCCCGGCCCCGACATCGTCGCCGGCAACCGCCTGATGATCCAGGGCGACCGTCACTACGACTATGACGCCTTCGGCAACCTGATCCGTGAACGCCGTGGCAAAGGCCATCAACTCGTCACCGAATATCGCTATGACTGTCAGCACCGGCTGATCGACATTACCCAACCCAACGGGCAAACCGCGAGCTATCGCTACGACCCGTTTGGCCGACGAATCAGCAAAGCCGTCGACGGCATCACGACGGAGTTTTTCTGGCAAGGCGACAAGCTGATTGCCGAACACCATGCGGACCGCCATCGCAGCTATCTCTACGAACCGGATAGCTTTCGTCCGTTAGCCTTATTGGAAGGCTTCGGTCCAAAAGATACCAAGCCCTACCACTACCAACTCGACCACCTCGGCACGCCCCAGGAGCTGACCGCCCCCGACGGCGAAATCGTCTGGTCCGCGCACTACCGCGCCTACGGCCAGATCAGCCGACTCGACAAAGGCACAATCGACAACCCGCTGCGTTTCCAGGGTCAGTACTTTGATCAGGAAAGCGGACTGCACTACAACCGCCATCGCTACTACAATCCGGATATTGGGTGTTACCTGACGCCAGATCCGGTGAAGCTGGCGGGTGGGATCAACGTCTACCAGTACGTGCCTAATCCTACGGGTTGGGTGGATCCTTTGGGATTGAGCAAATGCCCTGGCAACTGTGATCCAGCTAAAAGTCCTGAAAGCTCTTCGAGCAACGCGAACGTCAATGAAGGTCAACCACCGCTTCCTTCCCCTGAAGATATTGAATGGACGGCTCATGGCTATAAGCACAGCCCCTCAAAGAAAATGTCTTGGAAAGATATTTTGACAACGACAAAATCTGGTCCCGCCAAGTACAGGCCAGGGATAGATATTGAAAACCTGGAGAGAGAAGCCTATAAAAACGGCAGGATGACTACGAATGGAAAACCTTGGAAGGTGATGGAGTACGCTGAAAGCATCGGCGCAAGCGAGGGGGCTCCGAGCCGCTGGATACGCATAGAATTAAGCGCAAAAACAATTCACGGCCACCCTATTTCAGAGCAAGAATTCAGGAGATTAACCAAATGATCTCGTTAGACTTCATACAAGGTAATATCACCTATGATGAGCTTTCTTTGCTGGAGGATTCTGCGATTGAAGATCAAGTACACAACTTGAAGGAGGATATGTTTCAGGTGGAGTATCCGGACGGTTTCTTACTTGACGTAGGTTGGTTTCCCTCGTTCGATGCAAAAGGCCACTTCCAAATAAAGGTCGTCAAAGACTATGACTGGGACTCACCGACTCTAACTCTTACCACGCAATCAATTGATACGCTAGGCAAGTTACTTCTCCATGCACAATCTCAATTAATACTGCGCTGAAATTTTGATCCTTGGTGGCTGTATATTTACGCATGTGAGCTGCCGCGCAGATACAAAAAACACACCAACAAAAAGTCTCTGGAGTATGACTTCAACGAGTATCTTTTACTTCAAGCACCCTTGATTATCAGGCCTGAGACAAAGTGATCAGGCCTTCCCCTCATTAACCCCACGCCACCACCAACAACCCCACCCCCAACACCAAACACAACGGCGAATAAAACCACGTATCCAACCGCGCAAACCGTGACCCGCCGATCTTCTTGAAAAACCCCACCAACTCCGAATCCCCAATCGCCCTGGCAAACATCAGCACGGCAATCGCGCTGATCCCCCATTGCAACGCCGCATGGGACACCGCCGAAAAGTACAGCCCCGCGCGCAGGCACACCAGCAGTGCAATCGCCACCAACCCCATCGCCACCAAAAAGGTACCCAGCGCGGAAGGTTTGAACGCAGGGCGCGGCCCGCGGGCGAATTCGCCGGGCAGTTGGGGGATGGCGGCGAGGCTGCCGAGTTTGCCGCCCGCAGCCCAGTACAGGTGCACCATGCTGATGCAAGCAAAAACGCCGACGATCCATCGTGCGATGACAAAGCTCATGGCGGGTTCTCCCTGAAAGGTGCGAAACAGGATAGTCGCCCTGAGATTTTTTGCAGGCATTTCGTCGGCGGCTGATGGTAAAGTGCCGCCCCATGAAAATCGCCCGTGCCGACCGCTCGCTCATTGCCTGGATGCTCTATTGCTGCGTCCTGTTCAATGTGTTCGCCTGCAGTATCGGTCATGGGCAGATGGTGGGGATGCAGCTCAATGGCATCGGCGGGCAGTTCTGTACCGTCGACCCGCGTACCCAGGCGCCCCAGCCAACCAACTCCACCGATGAGAGCCTGCCGACGCTGTCCAAGGCATTTGGTTGCCCGCTGTGCTCCACCGGCGGCATGGGCCCGGCGCTCAGTTCCAGCCTGAATGTGGCGGTGTTGCCACAACCCCATGCACCACCGCCGGCCGTCGTGCTGGCCGCTGATATCCCTGCCCGCTTCACCTGGCCCACGGCTAACCCCCGCGCGCCACCCGCCTTCGCCTGATCCCTTTGCTTTCCAATCTGCACTGACCACCGGCTCCATACGGAATTACGGACGGCCGTGCGTTGTTTTCAAGCCAAGTTTTTCAGGATTCAACCATGAAACATCTACCCCTGTTGGCGGGCCTGTTCGGCTGCCTGCCTGTCTGCACCTGGGCCATCGAACTGGCTCCGACCACCATTGATGGCGAATCAACTGCCGAACCCGGCCTCACCCTGGATCAATCCAGCGGCGTCGCTTCGCGGCTGGGATTGAGCGTGCGGGAGACACCAGCATCGGTTGCCATTGCCAACCGCAATGACATCGAGCGCCATGGCGCCAAGACGTTCCGCGATGCCGCCAATACCCTGCCCGGCGTCAACGCCAGCGCGCCGCCGGGTTTTGGCGGGTTTGTCTCTTACCGCGGCTTTACCAGCAGCCAGATCACCCAGATGTTCAACGGTATCAATGTCGCCACCGGCCTGGCCCGCCCCGTGGATGCCTGGATCTATGACCGCGTGGAACTGGTGGGCGGCCCCTCCTCGCTGATCAACGGCGCCGGCTCCGTCGGCGGCTCGCTCAACTATGTGACCAAGCTGGCCACCCGTGAGGAGCAGGCCGCCGAAGGCCAGCTCACCTATGGCAGCTACGACACCGCCGGCATGGCGTTCGGCGTCAATCACGCGCTGACCGAGCCCGGTGCCGTGGTGCAGCATTACGCGCGCCTGGATGTGAGCCGCAACTCCAACCACAGCTACATCGACCGCGACCAGCGCGAGGCCTGGAGCCTGGCGTTTTCCCTGCTCAGCGACCTCACTCCCGACCTGTCCCATACCCTGGCCCTGGAATACCAGGATGAACAGGAAGACAGCCCTTACTGGGGCACGCCGGTGCTCAATCCCAAGGCCGGCGAGCTGAAGATCGACAAACACAACCGTTTCAATAACTACAACGTCGCCGACGGCCGTTACGAGCAGCGCACGATCTGGGCGCGCTCGATCATCGACTACCGGATCAACGACAGCACAACGCTGAAAAATACGCTCTACCACCTCGATAGCCAGCGTGATTACCGCAACCTCGAAACCTACCAATACAACGCTGACAACAGCGCGGTAAACCGCTCGACCGCGTACCAGGTACGCCATCAGGGCGAACAGAACGGCAACCAGTTCGAGCTGCGCCATGACGACAGCCTCTTCGGCCTATCGACCACCTGGTCCGGTGGCTTTGAGTACAAGGTCACCAGCAGCACCAACACACCGCTGAATGTGCCGGGTAACAGCACGGTGGATCCGAACGGCTTCAACCCCGGGCATTTCTACGACATCCCGCGTACCCGGGAGCGCTTCGGCAAGGACAAGACCAATGAGGTCACCACCAAGGCGTTGTTCGTGGAGAACCGCCTGGGCCTCACCGATAAACTCTCGCTGCTGACCGGCCTGCGTTACGACGCCATCGACCTGGATGTCACCAACCACCGTGCGATCACGGCCACTAACCCACGGCACTTCAAGCGCAGTTGGGAGCCGGTGACCGGTCGCGTCGGCCTGACTTACCAGTTCATCCCCTCGGCCAATGTCTACGTGCAATACAGCACCGCTGCCGAACAACCCAGCACGACCACCCAGGTCTTCGATGTCTCGACCGGCAAGCAGTGGGAAGTGGGCAG
This sequence comes from Pseudomonas sp. SB113, assembly GCF_040754745.1. Classification (NCBI taxonomy): domain Bacteria; kingdom Pseudomonadati; phylum Pseudomonadota; class Gammaproteobacteria; order Pseudomonadales; family Pseudomonadaceae; genus Pseudomonas; species Pseudomonas sp. SB113. The sequence goes on along the minus strand of NZ_JBFMHW010000037.1, from coordinate 21,950 downwards.
CAAGTTCGACTACCTCGACGGCCGTGGCTCGGCCACCGTTGCGGCCTACACAATCGAACGCAAGGACTTTGCCGTGACCGACCCGCAGGACCCGACCACGAGCATCCCGGTCGGCGCGCAGTCATCGAAGGGCATCGAATTGGCCAGTTCATTGCGCATCACGCCCAGGCTGCTGGCGGAAGGCAACGTTGCCTGGGTGGATGCCGAATACGATGAGTTCAACGAGAAGATCGCCAGTGACGCGGTGGTCTCGCGCAAGGGCAACACGCCGACCAACGTGCCCAAGCGCGTCGGCAACCTGTGGCTGACCTATGACTTTGCCGAGGATTGGCAAGGCGGCGTGGATGCACGCTACGTCGCCGAGGTCTATGCGGACAATGCCAACACCCAGACGGTGCCGGCCTACACGCTGTTCGGGGCGTTCCTGCGCTACAAGGTGGACGCGCATACCTCGGTCACCGGCCGCGTGCGCAACCTGACGAATGAGGTGTATGCCGAGTTTGCCCATGTGTCGCCGGCGTATTACCTGGGATCGCCACGGACGTTTGAGCTGGCGGTGCAAACCAAATTCTAAAGCGGCAATGCAATCAAAATGTGGGAGGTCCCACTACCTCTTCGGCGTAGCACTGTCGCGCAGCAAACTGGGACCTCTGTGGCGAGCGGGCTTGTCCCGCGTTGGGGTGCGAAGCGCCCCTGATGAGGACGAATGCGGTGTATCAGGGACTTCTCTGCGCCTGGTTTTGGGGCTGCTGCGCAGCCCAACGCGCGGTGCGACGATTCGACAAGCCCGCTCGCCACAAGAATGCGGTGGCGTGAAATTGTCTATGCATGACTCAAGACTTCAGGGTTAAATTTTAACCCTTTAAAATCAGTCAGTTATTTTAAGCCCCCGCCCACATTATTTTTGATCTCCACTCGGCAATAAGCGCCGTGCTTACTTCAAGCTGGCTTCGACCTTCTGCGCCACATCCTCGGTCAACCACGCCTTCCACACTTCAGGATGTTCCTTGAGGAACGCCTGGGCCACATCCCGGGGCGCCGTGTGATTCTCGCTCATGGTCGCCAAGGCTTTATTCAGTGGCTCAATCGGCAACTCAACCTTCTCGAAAAACTCGGCAATCCGCGGATGTTCCTTCTGGAAAGGCGTGGACACGCCAATACTCAGCTTGGATGCCAGCGAGCGTGTGGGCTTCGGATCGGGGTTATCCGCATCCGTCAGGGTCTTCCAGGCCTCGGCATCAAACGGTGGCTCTTCCAGCTGGATCAACTTGTAGCGCCCCATCAATGGCGTGGGCGACCAGTAGTAGAACAACACCGGTTTGCCGCGACGGATGGACGAGGCAATTTCGGCATCCAGTGCAGCCCCCGAACCACTGCGGAAATTCACGTAGCTGTCGTCCAGGCCGTAGGCCTTGAGCTTCTGCTTGTTGACCACTTCCGAGGTCCAGCCGATGGGGCTGTTGAGGAAACGCCCCTTGCCTGGGGATTCCGGGTCTTTGAACACGTCCTTGTAGCGCGCCAGGTCCTTCACGCTCTTGAGGTCCGGCGCCAGGGGCTTGATGCCTTTGGCGGGATCGCCCTTGACCACATATTCCGGCACCCACCAACCTTCGGTGGCGCCTTTGACCGTATCGCCCAGGCCCACCACCTTGCCTTCGGCCTCGGCCTTGACCCACACCGGGCTGCGGCCGGCCCACTCTTCACCGATAACCTGGATGTCGTTCTTGGCCAGGGCGGTTTCCAGGGTGATGGTGGTACCGGGCAAGGTGTCGGTGGGCAAGTCGTAGCCCTTCTCGACGATGACCCGCAGTATTTCGGTGATCAGGCTGCCGCTTTCCCAGTTCAGATCGGCAAAGTGCACCGGCGCTTGCGCGGCTGAAACTGGCAGCGAAGCCACTGACAACGTCAGGGTCGTCAGCGATGCAGCCAACAGCGATCTCAATCCTTTCATGCCCTTGCACCTCGCGATGTCGCAGCAACAACGAACGGCTTTGCTGTCTATGCGCGAAGCCTCTGAATAGTTAAGTCAACTCAACTGTAGTAGAGGTTCCGGGAGATAGGAGATGTTCGCAGTATGTACCGATTACTCACTGGCCTTGAACGTCACCAGCTCACCCTTGCGCCATTTGGCGGCCTTGCCGGTCACGGCCTTGAGGATCTTGGTCAGGCCTTCCTGCAGTTGTTCATTGGCGGCAAACACCAGCATCACGCTGTGGCCTTCCTTGAACACGATGCCCTGGCCCTCGGTCGAAGACACAAAGGCGTAGTCGCCCAAGCCATACACGGTCAACTTGATGTCGCGGAACTTGAGTTCGAACTTGCCACCTTCGCGGCTGGGCAATACCGCAGCACGGAAATGGTCGCCCACCTTGAGCTCCAAACGGGGCTTGTCATCCACAACCATTGCCGCCTCGGTATCGATTTCGGCGATGTAGATGCCTTCCGGCGTCTGCTCAGTGATGTAAACAAAACGGGATTGAAACTGCTTGACCAACTTTGCGCGCAAATCACCCAGCACGAACAACGCGTGCATATCCAGATTACTGACTGCCAAGGAAACGCCCCCACATCGAAAAGAGCACTGTCCGCCAGAGCGGGCAGCACAAAGAAACGGCCATATCGGCACGATCACACAACACATTCATAGAAAAACTGAAGAAGACCCCGTTGCTGCACCCAAAAGCCCCGGACAGGCATGCACGATGGGCCTTGCGCAGGGACATCAGGTATCGCAGGAGATCACAGGTTTAATAACCAGAGAATACCGGTCGACCCGCTTCAGAGAATAACACTATTAAAAACGCAGTTTCCGACAACTCATACAAACAAAAACACCTCGGCGTGGAACCAGACGCCGATTGCCGACGACAATACTAAAACAGCAACACGGGTCAAAACCACCTGTAACGCTGCTGGTGGGTCAACAAGATCGATCGACAGGAGCCGACCATGCAACGACGCCAATACGACGCTACCACGTCTTCCCGCACTCGCTCATCACGTCAGGACGAACGCCAATACTACTGCTTGAGCAGTCCCAACGGGTACCCCAATTCCGTTCTTTACCAAGTTGTGCCCGCCGGAAGAAACTTCTTCCATATCCGCGAAGTCACCAGTGGCAGGGTCAAAGGCTTTCGCAGCGACCACATCGAGGCCTGCGAACTGGCCAAGCGGCTGGAAGCCTCACTGCACCGCGGGATAGTTTCGTCACCCGGATGACTTTACTGCGCCGCCGTCCTTCAACAACTGCCATACTGGCCCGTCCATCGAAATTTGCCCCGCAGGGGCCAGGTTTCATCAGTGCAGTTAGTTACCTCGAAGGGAAGGCTATACGTGACGGAATTTGATATTGGCGAATTTTTCATCCATGGCGACGCAAGGGAAGTAGACGGTGAGTTTCAAGCAGTGATCGTGATGCGCGCCAAGCCACCGTTGACCACCGTCACCACGCACCAGGTGGAAAAAGACCGTTGGTTCAAGACGCTCGATACCGCCGCCAGCGCTGGAAGAGAATCCGCCCAGGCCCTCAAGACTGCAGTGGATTCAGGGGCACTGACCTCCTGACAATCCGATCGAACTCTACCGCGCCACAAGCCTCCCATGCATAACGATCCTGAAACCCGCACGGAGACTGACATGGATGCGCCAATACCTACACTCGAAACGTTATTTGAACAACTGGGCCTGGACTCAACACCCGAAGCTATCGACGCCTTCATTGTCGCGCACCCGCTGAGTGACGATGTGAAGTTGATCGACGCGCCGTTCTGGACGCCGCAACAGGCTCAGTTTCTCAAGGAAGAGCTGCGTGAGGACGCCGATTGGGCCATGGCGGTGGATGAGCTGAACCAGCGTTTGCATCAACCGCAGTAATCCACTCAATACCGGCTGTCTGACCGTAACAGGCGCAATAGCGCTTGCCAGGCAGCCTGGTATTTCCCAGCCGCTTCCCGGCTGGTGAATGCACAGGCAGCAACAATCCCTAGCGCGCGGCCTTAGCGCCTTCCGGCTTGTACCCCAGGCGCAAGCCACCCCAATGTCGCCCCCGGACCATGATCGGCACCGACAAGTCGTGCATCAACTCGCCGGTATCACGGGTGTAGGTCTGCAATAACACCGCTTGCTGGTGGCTGCCGCAACGGATCCCGGTGCGGTCATCGAACTTGCGCTTGGTGCGGTTCTGCACCGCGTCGACCTGGGGATCACCGGTCAGCGCCTGGGAAAACGCCTTGTTGTGCGTCGGCACATACCCCTGGGGCGTGCAGGCAATGGCAAACACCAAGCCTTCATGCCGAGGCAGCAGTGCTTCTTGAATCGCCGGCAACACCTGATCGGTGTAGCCGTCAAATCGCGTGTGGTACTTGCTCGGGCTGGTATTCGGGATCGGGGTGTAGCTGCGGTCGAACAAATCGTCCAGGCTGATGCGGTTTTGCTGCACGTCCGCCTCGAACTGCGCGGCAATGCGGCTGGCGCCTTCGCGGGCCAGGTCGTAGACACGCTGGTGATAGTCATCCAGGCCCACTTCGGCGAGGCGCTCGCTGATGGTTTCGGCCTGCCCTTCCATTTGCACGGCGGCCTCAGCCAATTGCCGCGTTTGCCGGTCGCTCACGTCCAGGTCGCTGCGCATCTGTTCCACGGCATGGAACAGGCTGTCGAGCTGGGCGCGATTGGTGTCGGCGCCCTGGGCGATCTCATTGACCTGCCCTTCCACATCCGCTGCCAGGCTGGCGATGCTGTGCAGGTGTTCGCCGGCGTTTTCCACCTGCTCGACGCCGGTGTTCAGGTCCGCCGATAGCTGGCGAATCTGTTCCACCACCTGGGCCGTGCGTTGCTGTATATCCGCAACCATCACCCCGACTTCCTCGGTGGCGGTAGCCGTACGCCCGGCCAGCCCGCGCACTTCATCGGCCACCACGGCAAACCCGCGCCCGTGCTCGCCAGCGCGCGCTGCTTCAATCGCGGCGTTAAGCGCCAGCAAGTTGGTCTGGCTGGCGATGGACTGGATCACCAAGGTCACGCGCTGAATTTCTTCGCTGCGCTGGCTCAAGGCTTCGATCAGCTCGCGGCTGGCATTGGCGCGCTGGCTGAGCTGGTGCATGCGGGTGATCGACAGGGCCAGCACTTCGCGGCCCTCGGTGCTGCGCTGGTGCGCCTGGCTGGCCGCGCCCAGGGCTTGACGGCTCAGTTGGGAGGTGACTTTTTCAGTGTCGATCATCACTTCGGCGCTGCTGACAATCTGCTTGGCCGCACTCAACTGCGACTGCACACGTGCCGCCAGTTGCTTGACCGAATAGGCCACGCCTGCCGCCGAAAGGGCGTTATGGCTGGTGGTATAGGAAAGATCGCGGGTCAGGTCGCCAATCGCATCGACGGCTTCGGACGGCGCGGTGCCGGCGGTGGCTTTTTTCAGGCGGGGCAGCCAGATCACCAGCAAGGCCAGTGGCAGGCAGAGGTATAGCGGCAAGCTGGCAAACGCCAGGCCCAGCAGGACCAACACCAGTGCGGCGCTCTGCAGAAGCGGCATCAACCAGCCGGGCAACCCGCGTACCACCGGTTGCGGTGGCACTGCTGCGCCCATCAGAGCTCCGTCTCCAGCCATCTTCGTTACCCCACTGCTTGTCATTATTGTCCCTGCATTAAACGCCACTATCGAGCCATTATCCATGGGCCTTTAGTGGGGTAGCTTGCAGCAGATCAATAGACGGGGTGTAACGGGTGTTTCTCCGGGGGACCACTCAGGCGATCCCCCAGCTTCAGCGCATCAGGCTTGGCGCTGGTGCTTGTCGATCTGCTCGTGGCGCTCTTGCGCTTCGATGCAGTACTTGGTGGTAGGGCTGATCAGCAGGCGCTTGAGGCCGATAGGCTCGCCGCTGTCATCGCACCAGCCGAAGGAGTCTTCCTTGATGCGTTCCAGTGCACGCTCAAGCTGCGGCAGCATGCGCTGGTCGCGGTCGATGGCGTTTACCAGCCAGGTGCGCTCTTCTTCCACGGAAGCGGCGTCGGCAGGGTCAGCCGGGGTATCCAGGCTTTCAATGGCGATACGGTTCTGTTCAATGCGCTCGTGGTGTTCCACTTTCATGTCTTGCAGCAACTTCTCGAAAAAAGCGTGCTGTTCGGCATTCATGTAGTCATCCGCCGGCATCGCCAGCAACTTTTCCTTTGTCATTGATTTCTCTATAAAAAATACGTGCATTAAGGCGAATAAGGGAGCATTCCGGTCGACCTCTTCAGGTCTCGGAAAGGCGCCATCCATTCCAAGCGCCACCCGGCACTCAATTTACGAGGGGCGGCAGTCTAAGGCCGACTTGAGGGCACAGCAACTGAAATGACAGGCATTTTTTCCGATATAACCCCCAAAGGCACCAGGACGGGCTTGGCGAATGGTCATCGGAGTGCGTTTATAGCAGGAAAGTTCGTACAGCAGCTATAAGCCGCAGGCTGCAAGCGACAAGCTGTAGAGCTCATCGGACTTGCAGCTTGCAGCTTGAAGCTCAGCGCTTGAGCTTGCGCTTGTTGCGATATTGGTCGATCACCACCGCCACCACGATGATCAGGCCCTTGATGATGTCCTGGATATACGCGTCCACCCCGACAAAGGTAAACCCGCTGGCCATCACCCCAAGGATCAGCGCGCCGATCACGGTGCCGGTGATGCGCCCTACCCCGCCCGCCAGGCTGGTGCCGCCGATTACCGCGGCGGCAATCGCATCCAGCTCATAAGACATGCCCATGCCCGCCTGGCCGGTGGCGGCGCGTGCCGAGGCCACCACGCCGGCCAAGCCTGCGAGCAACCCGGCAATACTGTAGACGATGATCAAGTGACGCTTGACGTTGATCCCCGACGTGCGCGCCGCCTGCATATTGCCGCCGATGGCGTAGGTGTACTTGCCGTACTTGGTGTAGCGCAGGGCAATATGGAAGATCACTGCCACCACTAGGAAGATGATCACCGGCATCGCGCCATGACCGATGGCCGTGTACGAATCCGAGAGCATGCTCACCGGCTGGCCTTCGGTGTAGTAGCGCGCCAGGCCACGGGCCGAGACCATCATGCCCAGGGTCGCGATAAACGGCGGGATACCGGTGACGGCGATGATGCTGCCGTTGATTGCCCCCGCCAGCAGCCCCACACCCAACCCCATCGCCACCGGAATCCACACCGGCAAGTCCGTCAGCGACGGGAACACCGCCCGGGAAAAATCGGAGGTTTGCGCCAAACTGGCGGCGATCATCGCCGAAAGCGCCAGCACCGAGCCCGAAGACAGGTCGATCCCCGTGGTAATGATCACCTGGGTCACCCCGATCGCCAGCAGGCCGATGATCGACACTTGCAGGATCATCAGCACCAGGCGCTGGGAGTTCATCAGGAAGCTCTGGTCACGCACGATCCAGCCGAACAATTCAAACACCAGGCCGATGCCGATCAGCACCAGGAAGATGCTCAGCTCGGTGGGCAAGCGTCGACGGTGCTTGACCGGTGCCGTGGCAGGCTTGTTGTCTGTTATTGCGTTCATAGCCAATCACCTTCTTATTCTATGGCACGGGCCAACCGCAGGCCCGCGCGGCTGTTCGTCAGTGGACTGCGGTCATACCGGAGGCCAGCTGCATGACTTTTTCCTGGGTCGCATCCGCACGGTCCAGGGTGCCCATCAGTTCGCCTTCGTGCATCACCATCACCCGGTCGCTCATGCCCAGCACTTCAGGCAGCTCGGAGGAAATCATGATCACCGCCATGCCTTCGCTGGCGAGGAAGGAGATCAAGCGATAGATCTCGGCCTTGGCCCCCACGTCGATGCCCCGGGTTGGTTCATCGAGAATCAGCAAGCGTGGGTTGGTCATCAACCAGCGCGCCAGCAAGGCTTTCTGCTGGTTGCCGCCGGACAAGGTGTCGATGCACTGCTCCAGGGACGGCGTCTTCACCCGCAGTTTCTTGCACATGTCCTCGCACAGGGCGCGCAGCGCTTTCTGTTGGATAAAACCGTTGCCCGAATAGTGCGGCAGCACGGCCATTTCCATGTTTTCCAGCACCGACAGGCAGGGGAACAGGCCGCTGAGCTTGCGGTCCTCGGTCAACAGCGCAAAGCCTTTTTCGATGGCCATGTGCGGGTCGCTGATGCGCACCGCCTCGCCATCCAGGGTGATCTGCCCACCGCTGCTGGGGGTGATGCCGAAAATGGTTTCCGCCACGTTGGTGCGCCCCGAGCCCATCAGCCCGGCGATGCCGAGGATCTCACCGGCATGCAGGTCGAACGACACGCCCTTGAACACGCCGTCAAGGCTCAGATCACGCACCGACAGCAGCAGCTCGCCGATGGGCGTCTCGCGCACCGGGAACAACTGGCTGAGTTCACGGCCCACCATCATCGAGATCAGGCTGTCACTGTTCATGCTGTCGGCGCGTTGCAGGCCGATGTACTGACCGTCGCGAAACACCGCCACTTCATCGGCGATGGCGAACACTTCGTTCATTTTGTGCGTAATGTAGACGATGCCTTTGCCCTGGGCCTTGAGGTCGGCAATGATCGAAAACAGGTGGGCCACTTCCTTGTCGGTAATGGCCGAGGTCGGCTCATCCATGATCAGGATGTCGGAGTCGTAGGACACGGCCTTGGCAATCTCGACCATCTGCCGTTCGGCGATGCTCAGGTTACCCACGTGCTCCTCGGGGTCCAGGTTGATGCGCAGGCGCGCCAGCAACTCAGCGGTGCAGCGGTGCATTTCGCGGTGGCTGACCATGTGCAGGCTGTTGAGCTGCTCGCGGCCGATCCAGATATTCTCGGCGATGCTCATATGCGGCATCAGGTTGAGTTCCTGGTGGATCATCGCGATCCCGGCCTTCTGCGCCGCCAGCGGTGTCTCAAACACGATGGGCTTGCCGCGCAGGCGGATTTCACCGGCGTCGGGCTGGTAGATGCCGGCGATGATTTTCATCAAGGTCGACTTGCCCGCACCGTTCTCGCCCATCAGCGCCAGCACCGTGCCGGGGCGCACACGCAGTTGTACGTCGGCCAGGGCCACGACGCCGGGAAAGCCTTTGCTGATGTTGACGATTTCCAACAGGTAGGGTTCGTCCAGCGGCAACGGCTGGATACCAGGTGGCTGCGAGACAGCGGCTTGAGCGAGCATAAGACGGTACTCCATCAGCAGGGCGGGCACGACCGCCCTGCCGGTTCATTGTTGTTATGTCAGGGCTACTTGAACTTGGCGACGTTTTCCGGAGTGATCAGCTGGAACGGGATGATCACGTTCTGCTCGACCGGCTCGTTCCTGGCCATCTTGCGCGCCGCTTCCACCGAACCGACTGCCTGGCCCTTGGCGTCCTGGAACGCGGAGGCGGCCATGTCACCCTTGGTGATCGCATTCAAGCCGTCCGGCGTACCGTCGACCCCCGCGATCAGCACACTGCCCTTTTCCTTGCCGGCCGATTTCAGCGCCATGGACGCGCCGATCGCCATCTCATCGTTGTTGGCCAACACCGCATTGAACTCGCGGCCTTGGGTCAGCCAATCGTTGACCAGGGTCATGCCCTTGTCCCGCAGCCAGATGCCGGTCTGTTCCTGTTCGATCTTGATGTCCGGGTACTTGGCCAGGACTTCCTTCACGCCCTTGGTGCGGTTGGTCGTGGAGTTGTTCGCCAGGTCGCCCAGCAGGATCACGATCTTGCCCTTGCCGCCGAGTTTCTCAGCAATGTACTGCATTTGCAGCTTGCCGGCCTCGACGTCATCGGAGGTCACGGCCACTACGTCCTTGGGCAAGTCCTTCTGGTCGGGGCGACGGTTGACGAACACCAGCGGGATGCCCGCCTTGGTCGCGGCATTGATGATGTTCTTGGTGGAAGCAGTGTCGACCGGGTTGACGATGATGGCGTCGACTTTCTGGCTGATAAAGTTCTCGACCTGGCTCAGTTGCTTGACCACATCGGCGCGGGCGTCTTCGAACTGCAGCTGCACGCCGTCCCCCTTGGGATAGGACTTGGCTTGCTTGTCCATGTCTTCGCGCAGGTAAGTGAGGAAGGTGTCATCGAACGCGGACATGCTCACGCCGACCTTGATGTCGGCGGCGCTGGCAAAACCGCTGGCCAGCATCATGGATAAAGCCAGCGCGGTAAAACGGATCGGGGTCTTCATGAACGGTCTGTCTCCACTTTCTTGTTGGTTTTTTGGACGTTGCGTTTATCAGAGCTCGGTGGGCAGTCGTACGACCGGTGCGCCTGGAATACAGCAGACCAGCGCGCCTTGGTTTTCGACGCACAGCACATTAAGGAAGGAGAAGTAGAACGGCCGGGCGCGGGGCAGATCGCGCGGCGTGTGGGCAGGGCGTAAAACTCGCAGTACAGCGTTGAAGATTTTCATCTGACGGTACCTGGTTGTTTTTGATCTTGTTTTTGTTGAGTCGCCCGAATCGAGTCCGAACGTACTGTATGCAACCTGGAAAAGACTTTATTGGAAAATAATTTCCATATCAACCTGTTTTAGAATTTTATTCTATTTTTGTTGAAACCACCTGCTGGCGCTCAGCGCTGAGGCGTGCGGCGTCCAATATACGCGTGGTTTCCAGCGCGTCATACGCGTCCACGGGCAACGGTCCCTGCCCTTGCACCGCCGCTTGCAACTGGCGATAGAACTGGGTCCAGCAGCCCTTCTCCGACGGCACACGCTCACGTTCCGGCCCTTGTTCAAACCAGCCCCAGCGGCGATGTTCTTCTGCGCCCCAGTGCTCGCCTTCGGTTTTCGGCGACTTGCCCGCCATCAGCGCTTCTTCCTGGCCATCCAGCCCGTCCACGGTGTAGCAACCCAAGGTGCCACTGACGCGAAAACGCGGGGCCTGGCTGTTCTGCAGGGCGTTGCCCCACAAATGGGAAACCACCCCGTTGGCGTGGGTCAGGGAGACGAAGAAGCCGTGGTCGAGGTTCGGGTATTCAGGGGTGAACTGTAGCTGCGCAAAGACCCGGTCCACCGGGCCGAACAGTTGCAGCGCCTGGTCCACCAGGTGGCTGCCCAGATCGCGCAACCAGCCGCCACCGCTGGCATTGCCGACGGCCTGCGGGCTGTAGCGCTCGACGCGGGATTCAAACCGGGTGATCTCACCCAAGGCGCCGGCGTCGATCAATTTGCGCAGGGTCAGGTAGTCCGAATCCCAGCGCCGGTTCTGGTAGACGCTGAGCAACACCTCATGGCGCTCGGCGGCAGTGATCAGCGCCTGGGCCTGTTCGGCGTTGGCCGCGAAGGGTTTATCGCTGACCACCGCCAAACCGTGTTCGATGGCTTCCAGCACCAGCGCCGGGCGGCCCTTGAGGGTGGTGGAAATGACCAGGGCATCAACACCGGCTTCAACGATCTGGCCGATGCTGTCAAAGGCCTTCACACCTGGTAGATCGGTACTCAATTGCTGGCGGCGCTCGGGTGAGCGCGTCACCACGCCGACAAACGTCGCACCCGGCAAGGTTGCAATCAGCGGCGCATGAAAAAAGCGCCCTCCGTGGCCATAGCCGACTAGTCCGATTCGCATGACTCACTCCTTCTTTGAAGTGGAAACCGAGTCAACTGTGGGAGGGGGCTTGCCCCCGATGAGGGAGTGTCAGTGGATGCATCTATAACTGACACACTGTCATCGGGGGCAAGCCCCCTCCCACACTGACTGCATTCCACCTGTGGATTTGCGATCAGCCGTAAAAGTGCGGACGATCCGGCAAGCTCACCTTCACAATCTGCTCACTGCCCTGCGCTTCAATACACGCATCCGCCGCCACTGCCGCCGCAAAACCATCCCACGCCGACGGCCCGCCAACCTGCCCGGCGCGCACGCTATCGATAAACGCCTGCAACTCCACGTCATAGGCGCCGATAAAGCGGTCCTTCCAATCCATCAGGATCGCATTCGACAGCTTGGCCCCACTGCGCATCTGCACCTGGGACGGCTCCGGCAATTTGGCGATGCCGGTCTCCCCCACCACTTCGCACTGGATGTCGTAGCCGTACTGGCAGTTCACAAATACTTCCACATCGATACGAGTGCCCTTGGCGGTCTCCAGCAGCACGATCTGCGGGTCACGCAGGTGGGCCAGGGCCTTGCTGGTCTTGCGCGGGAACACCACCTGCACCGATACGTAGTCGTCGTTGAGCAGCCAGCGCAATACATCCAGCTCGTGGATCAGGGTGTCGGTAATCGCCATGTCGGTCTTGTAGTTCTCGCCCACCGTCGGGTTACGGTGCGCGCAGTGCAGCATCAACGGCTCGCCGATCTGGCCGCTGTCGATCACGGCCTTGAGGGCGCGATAACCTTCGTCATAAGGGCGCATAAAGCCGACTTGCACCAGGCGCTTGCCGTAAGCCACTTCGGCGTCGACGATCTTGCGGCAGCCTTCGGCCGTCACCGCCAGAGGCTTCTCACAGAACACCGGTTTGCCGGCAGCGATAGCGGCGAGCACGAATTCCTCGTGGCTCGGGCCCCAGGACGTGACCAGGATCGCCTCGACCTGTGGCGAGTTGATCAGCGCATGGCCATCCGGGTACACCTCGGCGTCCAGCTTCAACTCCGCGACCACCTTGGCGGCCTGCTCAAGGTTGATGTCGGTTACGGCCACCACCTGGCTGTTGAGCAAGGTCTGGCTGCAACGACGAATATGATCGCGGCCGATGGCGCCGGTACCGATTACACCAAGCTTCAAAGACATACAAACGCTCCTCTTGTTATTAGTACTGCCGGGCCTTGGCCAGGTGTTCATTGAGTTTCTTCGCGGCGGCGTTGGTGCGTTCGCTGGTGGACACCTGCGCCACCCCCACCCGCCACCATGACAGGTAGCCGTGGACCATGGTCTTGGGCAGGACCTTGATGTCGATCAGGGTCGAGACGCTTTGCGTGCGCGCATCGGCCAGGGCCGCTTCCAGCTGTTCCACGCTGCTGACCTTGTAGGTCTTGCAGCCGTAAGCCGCGGCGCTCATGGCGAAATCCACCGGCACCAGGCCACCGTCGAGCTTGCCGCTCTCGGGGTTGCGGTAGCGGAATTCGGTGCCGAAGCTGTCCATGCCATTGCCGATCTGCAAATTGTTGATGCAGCCAAAGGCCATGTTGTCGAGCAGCACCACGTTGATCTTGCGCCGCTCCTGGATCGAGGTGGCCAGCTCCGAGTGCAGCATCATGTAGGAGCCATCGCCGACCAGGGCGTAAACCTCCTTGGTCGGCTCGGCGAGCTTCACGCCGAGGGCGGCGTTGATCTCATAGCCCATGCACGAATAGCCGTACTCGACGTGGTAAGTGTTGACGCCCTTGCTGCGCCAGGCGCGCTGCAAGTCGCCGGGCAGGCTGCCGGCCGCGGCGACAATGATCGCGTCGTCGGCCAGGCGTTCGTTGAGTACGCCGAGCACGCGGCTCTGGGTCAGGCACGAGCCGGTCAGTTCGATGAATTCACGCAGCACGGCGCGGTCCAGGTGGTCGTCGACCTCAGGCACGAAATCATCGCCGTGGTATTCGACCTGATGCACACGGTCCACTTCGGCGTCCAGTTGCGCCTTGGCGTCGGCGATTTGCTCGCCCCAGCCGGAGCGGTAATCACCAAGGGCATCGGCCAGCGCTTCGAGGGCAACCTTGGCGTCGGCCAACACTTGCACGCCGTCGAGCTTCAAGGCGTCGCAGGGGCTGATATTGAGGTTGAGAAACTTCACCTCGGCATGCTTGAACAGCGATTTCGACGAGGTGGTGAAGTCGGTATAGCGGGTGCCGATACCGATGATCAGGTCGGCCTCGGGTGCCAGCAGGTTGGCGGCCAGGCAGCCGGTTTCACCGATACCGCCCACGTTCAGCGGATGGCTGGAGACCACCGCACTCTTGCCCGCCTGGGTTTCGGCGAAGGGAATGTCAAAACGCTCGGCAAAGGCTTGCAACGCGGCATTCGCACCGGAGTACTTCACGCCGCCACCGCAGATGATCAGCGGTTTGCGCTTGCCCCGGAAAGCGCCCAACGCATCGCCGATCATCGCGGCGGTGGCCGGGCGGCGGTCGATACGGTGCACACGTTTTTGCAGGAAGTAATCGGGATAGTCCCAGGCTTCGGCCTGCACGTCCTGGGGCAGCGCCAGGGTCACCGCGCCGGTTTCGGCAGGATCGGTGAGCACGCGCATGGCGTGAATCGCCGCCGTCATCAACTGCTCGGGGCGGTTGATACGGTCCCAATACTTGCTCACGGAACGGAAGGCATCGTTGGTGCTGATGCTCAGGTCGTGGAACTGCTCGATCTGCTGCAACACCGGGTCGGGCTGGCGGCTGGCGTAGACATCGCCGGGCAACAACAGCAACGGGATACGGTTGGCGGTGGCGGTCGCCGCTGCGGTCAGCATATTCGCCGCGCCAGGGCCGACAGAGGCGGTGCACGCGTAGATCTTGCGGCGCAGGTGCTGCTTGGCAAAACCGATGGCAGCGTGAGCCATGCCCTGCTCATTACGGCCCTGATGCACCACCAGGTCGCCGCTGTCCTGCTCCAGCGCCTGGCCCAGGCCCAGCACGTTGCCGTGGCCAAAAATGGTGAACACGCCGGCAACGAACTTGCTCTGCACGCCATCGACTTCGATGTACTGGTTGTCCAAAAACTTCACCAGGGCCTGGGCCATGGTCAATCGGGTGGTGGTCATGTCGCGCCCCTTATCGTTTCTGCAGGTGGGCGATGCTTGCCCCCAAGGCCTGCTGGATATCCGCCAGCTCGTGCACGCTTGTCGCAAACGGTTCGAACGACAGGTAGCCGCTGTAACCGCTGCTGAGCAAGGTGTCGATCTGCGCGGCATTGCCGAGGATATCGCCCTCGCCCACCAGCACGCGGTGGCCGTCGCGGATCGAATTGAGCGGCGCCTGGGCATCCTCCACGCCGGAGATATGCACCAGCCCGGTCAGCTCCGGGAAGAACTCATGCTCGCTGGCCAGGTGGTGGTGGAAGGTGTCGTGCACCAGGCGGAATACATCCAGCCCGCCGATGGACTGGATCGCATACACCGCCACGCGCTTGCGGCGCATGGCACATTCTTCAAAGCCCAGGGGCTCGATAAACCCGAGAATCCCGTACTCGCGCAGGATCGGCGCCAGTTGGCTCAACGCAGTGCGCAAACCGGCGGCACGCTGGGCTTCGTTGCGGGTGTCGCCGGGCTCATTGAACGGGCACATCACCACACCTTGCGCACCGCATTCACGGGCATAGGTGGCGAGTTCTATCGCCTGGGCACGGCGCTCGTCATTCCACACATCAAAGGGGTACAGCGCGTTGATCGACAGCACCGTGATGCCCTGCGCCACGCACAATTCGCGCACGCGGCTGGCCGGAGTGCCGTATTCGATCTGACGATCCTTGAGGTCGTTGCGAATCTCGATAGCATCGCACTTCAAGGCCACGGCCAGCTGGATGAAGTCCGGCAGGGACAGGTTGGGCGCAACCATACGGTTAAGGGCAAAGCGTAGAGGCGACTTCATTGTTTTTCTCCGTCCAAAACCGTTTAAAGGTCCAGCAACCAACTGTGCTGCGGGTCGTTGTGGAAATGCCAGGCGCGCTTGGGGCCGGCCATCACGTTCAGGTAATAAGACTCGTAGCCATACGGCACGCTGACCGGGTGATAGCCCTTGGGCACCACCACCAGGTCGCTGTTTTCCACGGCCATGGCCTGGTCGATGCTGCGGTCGTCGGTGTACACGCGCTGGAACACAAAGCCCTGGGGCGGGTTGATCTGGTGGTAGTAGGTCTCTTCAAGAAAGCTCTGGTGCGGCAGGTCATCGGTGTCGTGCTTGTGCGGCGGGTAGCTCGACGAATGCCCGGACGGCGTGCGCACCTCCACCACCAGCAGCGAATGAGCCGGGTCGGTATCCGGCAGGATGTCGCACACGTAACGGGTGTTGGCGCCTTTGCCGCGTACGCTGCGCTTGCAGTGTTCGGGGCGGATCAGGCGTGGCTCGAAACCCGGCGCACCCGGCGCGGCGCAGACGGCAATCTGCACGTCGCTCAATGCGGTGACCTGGGCGTCGGTCCCCGGCGGCAGATACGCGGCGAACGGCGATTTGTCCTCGAACACCGACTGGCGATCACCAAGGTTCTGCCAGTTGAAGCCCTCACCTTCGATATTCACCCGCCCGCTCAGCAGCACCAGGCACAGCTCTTTATCACCGGCCGTCACCGGCAATGTCTCGCCGAGGCTCAACCGGTAGGCGGCAAAGCCTACGTATTCCAGACGGCCCTCTTCCAGGGCGACCATGGTTTGCCCACGTTTACTGCTCTTTACCAGCAAGCTCATTGTTTGGTCCTCTCGTTGAGAAGCGCACGCAACGTGTCATAACCCTTTTTTGCATAGACATAACTGGGCGCCACGGCCGGGTCCTGCTCGGCTTCCACCACCAGCCAGCCCGCGTATTTCGCGGCCAGCAGCACATCGAGCAACTCGGCAAAATCAATATCGCCGTCGCCGGGCACGGTGAAGGTGCCGTTGACGATGCAATCGGGGAAGCTCCACATCTGGTTGCGCGCCAGTTGCACCACGGCTTTGCGCACGTCCTTGAAATGCACATGGCAGACGCGGTCGATATGCTTGCGCAGCACCTCGATGGGTTCGCCGCCGCCCATGTAGCAGTGGCCCGAATCGAACAGCAGACCGACTTCCGGCCCGGTACGACGCATCAACTCGTCGATGTCCTGCGGGGATTCGACGTAGGCGCCCATATGATGGTGGTAGGCCAGGCGCACGCCCTGGGACAGGGTGAAACGCGCCAGCTCGGTAAGTTTGTCGGCGTAGTCCTGCCAGGCTTGTTCACTGTGGAAACGCGGGCGCTCGATCAGGCGAATGCGCGAGCCCTGGATCGAATCGGCCACCTCGCCGTACACCAGCACCTTGGCGCCGTTTTGTTTCAGCAGTTCGACATGGCCGGCGATGGCCTCGATTTCTTCAGCCACCGAGCGGCGGGCCAGGCGGCTGGAGTACCAGCCGGAGACCAGCGCCAGGTCATAGGGACGCAGGACGTCGCCGACGCCCTTGGCGTCCTTGGGGAATTTGCCGTTGAGCTCGAAACCTTCGTAGCCGATTTCCTTGCCTTCGCTCAGGGCGGTGCTCAGCGGGGTTTCACCGCCAAGGGCCGGAAGGTCGTCGTTGCTCCAGGAGATCGGGTTGATGCCAATTCGGATTGCGGGCATGGCTGCACCTTTATTATTTTCAGGTATCACTGAAATCTGTTTTATGTGGGAGGGGCTTGCCCCCTCCCACATTGGAATTGCACTGCACATTTAGAACTGTGTTCAGGTTCGGGCACTGCGCCAGGCGTTGATGAGTTGCTCAAAGGTCGCCTGTACCTGGCGGATCAACGTCTCATCATCAATCTCCCCCGCCATCCACAAACGGCTCGGTTCCTGGAAGATCGTGCGGCCCACGGCAAACCCACGGCAGGTGCTGCTCTGGCCGGCCTGCTGGAAACCGGCGGCCAGGCATTCGGCCGAGGCATTCAGGCCCAGCAACACTACGCCACGGCAGTAGGGGTCGCGTTCCTGGATCAGTTCGTCGAGCTTTTTCCAGTCTTCGGCCGACTGCGCCTCGATCTTCCACCACGCCGGGTAGATACCCAGGTTGTACAGGCGCTTGAGGCTGCGGTAGAGCACGTCCGGGTAAGTGGACGGATGATCCTTGGGCGGGATGACTTCCAGCAGCAACTCATGGCCACTGACCACCGAAGCCTCGTACACCGCCTTGAGCTGCGCTTCCTGTTCCAGGCGCAACATGGGCTCATCGTCGGGGTGGTATTGCACCAGGCACTTGATGATCTGCTCCTGGGGCCAGGCAATCAGGTTGCTGCCGATCGAACGACCATGTTCGAACGCCAGCGGCCGCGAGTTCTGCACCTCCACCGGGCGCGCGATCCACCAGCCACGACCGCTGGCGGCATTGAGCGCGTCCTGGCCGAAGCGCTGGTCGGCCAACAGGCCCACATCGGCCTCGACGCCCTGCTCGGCGAGCTTTTTCTCCACGCGTTCGATGGCCTGGATAAACAGCTGCTTGATCGCACTGATGCGGGTCAGGTCCTGGCCGCCGCGTTGCGCCAGGTCCACCAGTTGCCAGCGGTGATCGAAGGCAAAGATGAACAGCTGTTTCCACGCCTTGCGCGGCACCGTGACGCGGTGCAGACGTTGCAGGGTCGCGTCCTGGTCAGGCCGGGTGATCGGCACCGGGCTGCTGAACAGGTAATCCAGCTCGGCAGGCGTCGGCATGGCCGGCGCACAGGCGTGGCGCGACACGACGAGACCACCGCAGGCATTGGCCAACTGGCTGCAACGCTCATCGCTGGCGTCATTGATCCAGCCGCTGAGGAAGCCCGACATAAAGGCATCGCCGGCACCCAGCACGTTAAGCACTTCAACCCGTACGCCCGGGTAGATGGCGCCCTCTTCCAGCCGCGCCGGGATCGCGCCGTGAATCACCGTGCAGCCTTGCGGGCCGAGCTTGACCACCAGGGTTGCCGGGGTCAGTTCACGCACGGTGCGCAAGGCGGTGAGCAGATCCTCGCTGCCGCCGGCGATCAGGAATTCTTCTTCGGTGCCGACGATCAGGTCGAAACGCGGCAGGATGTTCTGCACATGCTGGCTGACATTCTGGTCGGCGACAAAACGGGTTTCGCCGTCAGCCTTACCCGCCAGGCCCCACAACACCGGGCGATAGTCGATATCCAGCACGCGCTTGACGTTGTGTTTGGCCGCATAGTCCAGGGCCTGGATGCTGGCCTTGTACACGCCGTCCGTGGAGAAATGCGTGCCGGTGATCAGCAAGGCTTTGCTCGAGGCAATAAAGGCTTCGTCGACGTCTTCGGCGCGCAGGGCCATGTCGGCGCAGTTTTCGCGGTAGAACACCAACGGGAAGGTCTCGCGGTCCTTGAGGCCCAGCAGCACCATGGCGGTGAGGCGTTCCGGGTCGACCTTGATGCCGCTGACATCACAGCCCTCGCGGGCCAGGGATTCCACCAGGAAACGCCCCATGTGGTCGTCCCCCACCCGGCTCAACATCGCCGACTTGAGCCCCAGCCTGGCAGTGCCGAAAGCGATATTGGCGGAGGAACCGCCGAGGTATTTGGCGAAGCTGGACACGTCCTCAAGCCGCGCACCTACTTGCTGTGCATAGAGGTCGACGCCCAGGCGCCCGAGGCAAATCAGATCCAATTGACGCCCACTGGCAAAACGAGTCTGGCCCATGCTGGCTCCTGTTATTTTTATCAGCCTGCGTTGTGCCGCCGTGGCGACGGCAAACGCTCTTGGTGGGAGCAGACTAGAACGTCCGGCGGCCGCAATCAATATTTATTCCAGAATTATTTTTAGTGGAATATTTTTTCCAATAAGCCGGCATAATGGCATACCAGCCCCGTGCATCGTTTCAGCAGGCCACGGCGGCCGTGATGCCGGGGTATTTTTTTACGCCTACCCTGTAGACTTGCGCCACCCATCAGCGCATCAGACGAACACGCCAGAAGGATTGCCCATGTCCCGCACCGATCCCGAGACCACCCTGGAAGACACTATCGCCAGCCCTCCGATCAATGCCGAGCGCCTGTTGCAGCTGATCACCGACGAATACGAAAGCCTGCCACGCCAACTCAAGCGCATCGCCAGCTACATGAGCCAGCAGAGCGACCGGATCATGGTCGACCGCATCAGCGACATCGCCCGCGAATGCGAAGTCCACCCCTCGGCGATCGTGCGGTTTTCCCAGCGTTTCGGCTTCAGTGGGTTCAGTGAAATGCAGGCGTTGTTTCGCGAGGCCTACACCCACAAGACCACACCGGTGCAGAACTACCAGCAGCGCATTCGCAGCATGATCGCCAATAAGTCGCAGAAAGCCAGCGGCGGCGACCTGGCCCGCGAGTGTGTCAACGCGACCCTGTCGGGTATCGAGCGCCTGGGGCTGGAGCTGGATGATGTGGCGTTTGAAAAAGCCGTCGACCTGGTGGTCAACGCCGACAATATCTACGTGGTCGGCGTGCGCCGTTCGTTCGCAGTGGCCGATTACCTGGTCTATAACCTGCAGCACACCAACAAACGTATTCACCTGATCTCAGGCCTGGGCGGCAGCTATCGCGAGCAGATGCGCAGCGTGCGTGCCAATGACCTGGTGATCGCCATCAGCTTCACGCCCTACGGCAAAGAGACCCAGCACTGCCTGCGGATCGCCCAGCACCATCAGGCCAAGACCCTGATCATCACCGACAGCAACCTGTCGCCCCTGGCCAAGCGGGCCAACGCGGTGCTGTTGGTGAATGAAGGTTCGTCGTTTGCCTTCCGCTCGTTGAGCGCCACCTTGTGCCTGTGCCAGGCGTTGTTTATTGCGGTGGCGTATCGGTTGGAGTTGAAGGTGGACGAGATTCACGAGCAGGTCGGGTTCGACGACTGACTATCAAACCCCGCAAATCAAATGTGGGAGGGGGCTTGCCCCCGATAGCGGAGTGTCAGTCGACAGCAACATCAACTGATACACCGCTATCGGGAGCAAGCCCCCTCCCACAATGGACCAAGATAGGCCCGGGATCAGTGCATGAAAATTGCAATCAGGATGATCACCGGGATCGGCACGCCGAGGAACCACAGAAGTAATGAGCGCATGGTGTTCTCCTTGAATTAACGAACGTAGGTTTCGGTTTCGACGTACACCACGGCATCGCGGCGACGGCCACCAAAGGTCGCAGCGAAGCTGGCAAAGAAGGCGCCAATCAACAGTGCGACAAAGGTCCACAGCGAGGTATAGGCAGCGACTTTGGCGGCGGTATCAGCGGCTTGCCTGGCTTTGAGCTTGGCGTCTTCGACCGCTTTACGCGCGTCGCCGTAGACTTTGTCGATACGCGCTTCGGCATCCGCCTGGCTGAGGTTGGTGCGCTGGCTGATCAACTGGGCCAGGTAGGCACGGTCTTCAGCGGCGAGTTGGCCGTCATTGCTCAGGGTGCGGGTGAAGATGCGTGCTACCACGCCATGGGCAGCGTCATCACTGACGGCGACCGGGCGATCATCACGAAACAGGCTGTCGACGTAATAGTCAAAGTCGCCGCCGTTAACGCCTTTCGCGGCACTGCCCGCGGCTTGAGTGATACCGCTGGCCGCGCCCGCTGCCACGCTGGCACCGGCTTTCACACCACCGCTCACGACACTGCTGACCGAACCGACCACCAGCACGGCAGTGATCAGCGTGGCGACCGCCCAGGCCAGGAAACCATGGGCGGTGTCGCGAAAATACACCTCATCGCCGTGCATATTGGCCCACTTCACCCGCAACCGGCCGGCGATATAACCGCCCAGCCCGGACGCGACGATCTGGGTAAAGGCCAGCCAGATAATCGTGGAAATGCCAAGCCCCTTGGCGCTGATACCACTGTCGGCCCACGGCGACACCGCCGAAAAACCCAGGCCGAAGCCCAGCAATACCAGAATCAGCGACAATGCAGCCGCCGCAGCGGCCCCGGCAAAAATCGCCCCCCAGGAAACCCCGGAGAGCGTACTCGACTCTTGCAGTGTGGATGAGGATGTAATCATTGTTGTGGTGCTCCCGGCAGGAAAAATAGTGTTACAAGTCTCAAAAGGGACAGTGCAGGCAGCATGCCAGTCGCGCTGAAAATTAAATCCTTTTTATTTCAACAAGTTAAGTAAATTGAACTTGCCTAAACCATGCAACTTGCAAGAAATGATTGTTGCAGGCGGGCGTTATGCATTCCCTGTGGGAGGGGGCTTGCTCCCGATGACGGCCTCTGGGCCGACCAAGATGTTGGATCAGACCGAGTACATATCCTTTGCTGCGGTAACGGCGGCTATGGGTTCCGCCCTTACGGCGGCTCACTTTTGAAAAGCGTGTACGGACCGGACACATGGTTGACGGGTGTGCGGGGACATGGTGGACACTTTCCAGCGAGCCAATTTCGCCGGAAAGCCATCATGCCCTGGACCACGAGAGATGCCATGAGCCTGAAAGAAG
>NZ_JBFMHW010000036.1:0-54938 GCF_040754745.1 Pseudomonas sp. SB113 | reverse complement strand
AACTCTTCTTTCAGGCTCATGGCATCTCTCGTGGTCCAGGGCATGATGGCTTTCCGGCGAAATTGGCTCGCTGGAAAGTGTCCACCATGTCCCCGCACACCCGTCAACCATGTGTCCGGTCCGTACACGCTGTTCAAAAGTGAGCCGCCGTAAGGGCGGAACCCATAGCGGCCGTTACCGCAGCAACGGATATGTACCCGGTCCAATCCAAAAAATAGTCGGCCCAGAGGCCGCCATCGGGAGCAAGCCCCCTCCCACAGGAAAGCGAGCGTGGGTCAGTGCCGCAGCAGTTTGCGCAACGGCACGCCATCCTTGAGCACCGGCGACTTGATCACGATGTAGCTGAAGTACTTGGAGATACCGATATTCTTGTCCAGCAGGCTCTCGACCACTTCCTGATAGTGCTGGATGCTGCGGGTCATGAAACGCACCAGGTAGTCGTAGCCACCACTGATCAGGTGACACTCAAGCACTTCGTCCACCAGGCGGATATTCGATTCGAATTTGGCGAAGTCTTCACGCTTGTGGTCGCTGAGGGTGATCTCGGTAAACACCGTGACCGAGTCGGTGATCTTGGCCAGGTTCAAGTGCGCCTTGTAGCTGGAAATATACCCGGCCGACTCCAGCCGCTTGACCCGTTGCAGGCACGGGCTGGCGGACAGGCCCACGGCGTCGGCGAGGCTGACATTGGTCATCCGGCCGTCTTTTTGCAATTCAACCAGAATACTGATGTCGATCCGGTCCAGCTTGACTTGCCCTTCCATTGCGTACCTCTTGACTGCCGTTTGTAAGACAATCTTCTAGCAAAATCAGCGCCGTAAAGACAGCTGATGCTGCGCCACCAGATCCGCCATGCTGTTGATGCAGTAGTCCGCCGCGCAAGGCGAAGGCTGCCGCGCCCGGTGGCGGCCGATCAAACAGCGGTCCAGCGCCGCGTGTGCACCGACCGACGGTCGCGTGACATGCAGCACCGGTTGCAGTTGCTCGCCCTGGTCCGTGAGCCATTGCGGGTCTTCGGCCAGGGAAATGAAATCTTCCGGTGCAATCCCCAATCGCTCGCACAACACCCCGCGATCCTCGGCATCGCGGTCGCCACGCACCAGCAGCCGGTAGAACTTGCGCAGGTACAGCATCGCCCCCGGTGCATCCTCGAACAACGACCAATTGCCCGCCGAACGGGCAAAGCTCATGCCCTCCTCCCAACTGGCGTGCAGCCCCCAGCTCTCGGCCAACTGGCGATGGGCAAAACACAACACGCCACTGAAGCCCAACTCGGCGAAGCGCGGGTAGAGCTGGGCGACCTGCGCGTTGAATTCGGCCAGCACCTGATCCTTGACCGGCTGCCCGCCACGGCTGTCGAGCAGCGGCTGCAACGCCGCCCACACCCCGGAATCGCGATCCACCAGCACTTCATCGCAATCGATCAGCAACGCTCGATAATCTGTCAGTCCCATGTGGGGTCAAGCCTCCAATGATGCAGTTCGCCCGTAGCGGGCACAGCCTCAGTTCAAGACCCGTGCCAAGGCACCGTCGAGGATTTTCAGCGCTTCGTCGACCTGGGCTTCGGTGGTCACCAACGGCGCGAGGAAACGCAGCACATTGCGATGTACCCCGCATTTGATCACCAGCAAACCACCGGCCCGGGCTTCATCGATCAGCCGTTGATTGAGGTCGGCATCCGGGGTGCGGGCCGGGTCATCCTTGATCAATTCCATCGCCAACATAAAGCCGGTGCCGCGCACATCACCGATGCGCGAGTAGCGCGCCTGCAGGCCGAGCAACCCCTGGCGCAGGCGCTCGCCCAGTACTTGGCTGCGCGCCAGCAACTGCTCCTGCTCGAACGCATCGATCACCGCCAGCGCCGCCGCACAGGCCAGCGCATTACCGCCGTAGGTGCCGCCGAGCCCGCCGGGCAGTGGTGCATCCATGATGTGCGCCTTGCCGACTACGCCGGACAACGGCAAGCCGCCGGCCAGGCTCTTGGCCACGGTGACCAGGTCGGGCTGGATACCCGCGTGCTGGAAACCGAACCAGGTGCCGGTGCGACCGAAGCCGGTCTGGATTTCGTCGAGGATCAGCACGATGCCATGCTTGTCGGCCAACGCCCGCAGCGCCTGGAGAAACTCAGCGGGTGCGGTGAGGAAACCGCCGTCGCCCTGCACCGGCTCGATGATGATCGCGGCCACCCGCTCCGGCGCTACCTGGGTCGCCAGCAACTCATCCAGGGCCTTGAGCGCGATGTCGCTGGTCACGCCGCGATAAGCATTTGGGTACGGGGTGTGGAACACCTCCGGCGCAAACGGCCCGAAGTTCTGCTTGTAGGGTTGGCTCATGCCGGTGAGCGTGGTGCCCAGCAACGTGCGCCCGTGGAAACCACCACGGAAGGCGATGACCGCCGAGCGATTGGTATGGGCACGGGCGATCTTCACCGCATTTTCCACCGCCTCGGCGCCGGAGGTGAAGAACGCCGCTTTATACGCGTCCTGGCCGCCGATCATTTCACACAGGCGCTGGGCCAGGTCGAGGTAAGGCTGGTAGGCCACCACCTGGAAGCAGGCATGGGAGACCTTCTGCAACTGGGCCTGCACGGCGGCGACCACCTTGGGGTGGTTATGGCCGATGTTGAGCACGCCGATACCGCCGACGAAGTCCAGGTAACGCTTGCCATCCACGTCCCACAATTCGGCGCCCTGGGCGCGGTCGATCACCAGCGGGTGCGCGGTCACCAGGCCACGGGGCACGAACTGCTCGCGCTGACGGAGCAAATGAGGGGTTTCGTCGACTTTGCTATTCATGGCATTTCCCATCGTGAGTCCGGCAACCGGAAGGTGGTTGCGATGCAGTCCAGAGTACGGCCTGCGGGCAACCAACTACGCCGAACTTGCCCCGTGAGAAATTCGGATCAACTGTTTTCGCCCCGCGTTTCAACAGATCCTGCGCCGGGCTTGGGGGATGATGATCGCTACCTTCATCCAGCAGGAAATGCCCATGGCCTTGCTCTACAAAGCTGACCCGGTGCGCGGCCGACACTGGCAGGCACTGTTCGCCAAACACGCACCGGATATCGAATGGCGCACCTGGCCCGACATCGGCAACCCCGCCGAGGTCGACTACCTGGCCGCCTGGCAGGCACCGGAAGATCTGGCCCGCGTGCTGCCCAACCTGAAGGTGTTGTTTGCGTTGTCGGCCGGTGTCGATCAACTGGACCTGGACCGTTTGCCTGCGGGCCTGCCGGTGGTGCGCCTGCTGGATCCGGGCATCACCCGCGGCATGTGCGAGTACGCCAGTTGGGCGGTGCTCAGCCTGCACCGCGACATGCTGCGCTACCGCCAGCAGCAGGTGGCGCGCTGTTGGCAGGCGCACCTGCTGCAGCCGGCCGCGAACCGGCGTGTCGGGGTGATGGGCTTGGGTGCCCAGGCGCAGCAGATTCTGGCGACCTTGGCGCCGCTGGGCTTTGCGTTGTCGGGGTGGGCGCGCAGTGCTCACCGCGTGCCGGGGGTGGAGTGTTATGCGGGGGAAGCGCAACTGCCGGCGTTTCTTAGCCAGTGCGATATTTTGCTGTGTGTGCTGCCGTTGACGGAGCAGACCCAGGGGATTCTGGATCGGCGCTTGTTTGCGCAACTGCCACCGGGGGCGGGGTTGGTGAATATGGGCCGTGGGGGGCACCTGGTTGAAGAGGATTTGCTCGAGGCGCTGGAGAGTGGGCAGTTGAGTGGTGCGGTGCTGGATGTGCTTCGGGAGGAGCCGGCGGCGCCGGAGCATCCGTTTTGGGAGCATCCGCAGGTGTTGTTGACGCCGCATATTGCGGCGATGACGCAGCCGGAGAGTGCGTTTGGGGTGTTGTTGGAGAATATTCGGCGGTTTGAGCGGGGGGATGAGATGGTGGGGGAAGTGGATCGGTTGCGGGGGTACTGAGTACATATGCGTTTCTGGGGTAACGACTTGCCCCCGATGAGCATAGGTATCTACACAATTTCCAGAGACTGGCGAGTTCCCCTGTGGCGAGCGGGCTTGTCCCGCGTTGTGCCGCGTAGCGGCCCCAAAACAGCCGCTATGGAGTTTCTGATACACCGCATTCTGCTTTACTGGGGGCTGCTACGCAGCCCAACGCGGGACAAGCCCGCTCGCCACAGGGAGATTTGTCAGAGGCTGAAAAGTTGTGTAGTTACCCATGCCCGATGAAGGCGTGTCAGTTGATGCATCTTTGGCTGACCCACTGCCATCGGGGGCAAGTCGAATCGTCGCACCGCCCCTCCCACAGTTTTAACCCAGTACACCAGGCACAACGCCGGTCGGCTATAAGGCCGCCGCGTTTTGATCAATTCGCCTCAGCCAACCGCGTCGCAATTGCCAATCCCACATCCTGAGTCGATCCCTGCCCGCCCAAATCCGGCGTGACCACCCCCTCCGCAATCACCGCCTCAATCGCCCGCAATATCCCATCATGCGCCGCCTGATACCGCCCATCCCCATTGCCCAAAAAGTCCAACATCAACGCCCCCGACCAGATCATCGCAATCGGATTCGCAATGTTCTGCCCATAAATATCCGGCGCCGACCCATGCACAGGCTCGAACAACGACGGAAACCGCCGCTCCGGATCCAGATTCGCCGACGGCGCAATCCCGATGGTTCCCGCACACGCCGGCCCCAGGTCCGACAGAATGTCGCCAAACAGATTCGACGCCACCACCACATCAAACCGGTCCGGCTGCAGCACAAACCGCGCACACAAAATATCGATGTGCTGCTTGTCCCACGTTACCTCGGGATAGTTCGCCGCCATCAATGCCGTGCGCTCATCCCAGTAAGGCATGCTGATGGAAATCCCATTGGACTTGGTCGCCGCCGTCAGCTTCTTACGCGGACGCGTCTGGGCCAGGTCGAAGGCAAACTTGAGGATGCGGTCGACGCCGCGTCGGGTGAACACCGACTCCTGCAGCACGAATTCATGCTCGGTGCCTTCGAACATCTTGCCGCCCACCGAAGAATATTCGCCCTCGGTGTTTTCGCGAATCACCACAAAGTCGATGTCCCCCGGCTCGCGCCCGGCCAGGGGACATGGCACGCCGGGGAACAACCGCACCGGGCGGATGTTCACGTACTGGTCGAAGTCGCGGCGAAACTTGAGCAGCGAGCCCCACAGGGAAATATGGTCCGGGACTTTGTCCGGCCAGCCCACGGCGCCGAAGTAGATCGCGTCAAAGCCCTTGAGCTGCTCGAACCAGTCCTCGGGCATCATCTGCCCGTGTTCCAGGTAGTAATCGCAGTGGGCCCAGTCGAGCACTTCGATGCTCAGGTTCAGGCCCCAGATCCTGGCGGCCTGTTCCAGTACCCGCAGCCCTTCGGGCAGCACTTCCTTGCCGATGCCATCGCCGGCAATCGCGGCGATTCTAAATGCCTTGCTCATGGTGCATGCCTCGCAAAAATTCAGTTCAAGCCGCCGATATGGAAGGCTTTGACTTCAAGGTATTCGTCCAGGCCGTACTTGCTGCCCTCGCGTCCCAGGCCCGATTGCTTGATACCGCCGAACGGCGCGACTTCCATCGAGATAATCCCGGTGTTGAGCCCGACCATGCCGAACTCCAGGGCCTCGCCAAAGCGCCACGAACGCTGCAGGTCCTGGGTGAAATAATAGGCGCCCAGGCCGTACGGGGTGGCGTTGGCCAGGGCGAGGGCCTGGGCTTCGTCGGTAAAGCGCATCAGCGGTGCCACCGGGCCGAAGGTTTCTTCATTGGCCAGCAACATCCCGGCGTGGGTATCGCCGAGTACCGTGGGCTGCACGAACTGGCTGTCACCGCTGGGGACGGCGCCGCACAGCAACTGGGCGCCCTGGCTCAGGGCGTCGTCGATATGCCGCGCGACTTTGTTCACCGCCGCGGGGTTGATCAGCGGGCCGATGGTCACGCCGTCTTCCAGGCCGTTGCCGACCTTGAGCTTGCCCACCTCTTCCACCAGCCGCGCCGCGAAACGCGCATAGATACCGTCCTGCACCAGGATGCGGTTGGCGCACACGCAGGTTTGCCCGGCGTTGCGAAATTTGCTGAGCATCACCCCGGCCACCGCCTGTTCGAGGTCGGCGTCATCGAACACGATAAACGGCGCATTGCCACCCAGT
Organism: Pseudomonas sp. SB113; assembly: GCF_040754745.1. Lineage (NCBI taxonomy): Bacteria > Pseudomonadati > Pseudomonadota > Gammaproteobacteria > Pseudomonadales > Pseudomonadaceae > Pseudomonas > Pseudomonas sp. SB113. The sequence continues at coordinate 48,820 of NZ_JBFMHW010000036.1, read as the reverse complement.
TCCAAACTCAAGCGCTTGATGTGCTCGGCGCTCTGGCGCATCAACAGGCGGCCGACGGCAGTGGAGCCGGTAAAGGAAATCTTGCGCACCGCCGGGTTGCCGGTCAGCTCTTCGCCGATGCCGGCGGGCAAACCGGTGATCACATTGAACACCCCGGCCGGAATACCGACGCGCTCGGCCAGCACCGCCAGGGCCAGGGCCGACAGCGGCGTGAGGTCCGAGGGTTTGACGATGATCGGGCAACCGGCGGCCAGGGCCGGTGCGCATTTGCGCGTGATCATCGCGTTAGGGAAATTCCACGGGGTGATGGCGGCGCATACGCCCACCGGTTGCTTGAGGGTCAGCAAGCGGCGATCACCACTGGGTGCGGGCATGGTTTCGCCGTAGACCCGGCGCGCTTCCTCGGCGAACCATTTGACGAAACCGGCACCGTAGCGCACTTCGCCACGGGCTTCGTTCAGCGGTTTACCCTGCTCGCAGGTCATGATCAGCGCCAGGTCATCGAGGTTGTCGATCATCGCCTGGTACCAACGCTCCAACAGCGCCGCACGTTCGGCAGCCGGGCGTGCGCGCCAGGCGGGCCAGGCACGCTCGGCGGCGTCGATGGCGCGGCGGGTGTCCACCGCGTCCATGGCCGGCACCTGGGCAATCAAGTGGCCGGTGGCCGGGTCGCGGATGTCCAGGGTGGCGCCGCTGTCGGCAGCGATCCACTGGCCATCTACGTAGGCGAGTTCAGCCAGCAGGCTGGGGTCTTGCAAGCGATTTTTGAGCATGGTCGAGTCCTGATCCGAGACACGCTCCAGTCTAGGGAGGTACCGCAAACGAGGATGCCGAAAGCACGGTTAAAGCAGCGTGCCGTGCTGAAATTCACCCCAGGACGGCAGGCTCTGCTAGGCCGTCAGTGAACCGAGCAAGCCTTGCAAAAAGCGCTCGCCGGCGTCCATCTGGCTGATCTCGATAAACTCGTCGGGCTTGTGCGCCTGCTCGATGGAACCCGGCCCGCACACCACCACCGGCACGTCCAGGCGCTGCTTGAACAGGCCACCTTCGGTGCCGAACGAGACTTTGGACGTGCCAGTACCCGGCGCGGCGAATTGCTTGAGAAAACGCACCGCCTCGACGCTGGGGTGGGTGTCGAGGCCGGGATAGACGTTGATCGTTTCGATCTCGATGGCCGCCACGCTGGACAGCTTCTGCGCCTCGCGCACGATCACCTCGGCGCGCTCGCGCATCTGCTCCAGGAACGCGTCCAGGTCGTCCGCCGGCAGGTTGCGCACTTCGAAGTCCAGGGTGCACAGGTTGGGCACGATATTCAGCGCCTTGCCGCCGACAATCTGGCCGACATGCACGGTGCTGTAGGGCACGTCATAGTCATTGTCCTGGGCGCCATGGCGTTGCAACTGCTGCTGGCTGTCACGCAGGGCGGCGATAAAGTCGCAGGCCACGTGGATGGCGTTGACCGAGCGCGGCGCCAGGGATGAATGCGCCTCCTGGCCTCGGCAGTACGTGCGGTAGGACCCCTTGCCCTTATGGCCGAGTACAAACTGCATGTTGGTCGGCTCACCGATCACACACAGAAACGGCCGCACCGGCGCCAGGTGCAGCACGTCGAGCAAGCGCCGCACGCCGACGCAGCCGATCTCTTCGTCATGGGACAGGGCCAGTTGCAGTGGGCGTTTTAACGTGTGGTCGGCGGCATCCAGCATGGCGTCGATGGCCAGGGCGATAAAGCCCTTCATGTCGCAGCTGCCGCGCCCGTAGATGCGCCCGTCCTGCACGGTGGCGGCGAAGGCGGGAAAGGTCCAGGCCTGCCCCGCCGCCGGCACCACGTCGGTGTGCCCGGACAGCAACACGCCGGGCTGTTCCTTGGGCCCGGTGCTGGCGAACAGGTTGGCTTTCTTGCCGCTTGGGTCCTTGACGATCAGCGACTCGATGCCCTTGCTCAGCAGCAGGTCGCGCACATACTCAATCAAGGCCATGTTCGACTCCGATGACACGGTGTCGAAGGCCATCAGCTGTTTCAGAATCTCCAATACGCGGGGTTTCATGAGGCCTGGCTCCGTTGCTCGGCAGGTGGGGCGAACCGGGTGATGGAGAACGGCTCGATCGGGGTACTGGTGCTGCCGGTGGCGAGCAGCTCGGCCATCACATCGCCGACGCCCGGGCCAAGCTGGAAACCGTGGCCGCAAAACCCGAAGGCATAGAACAGCCCGTCGACAGTGCCGCTGGGGCCCATCACCGGCAGCGAGTCCGGCAGGTAGCCTTCGATGCCACTCCACACGCGGATGATGTTCAGGTTGCCGACACCCGGCAGCAGGCGGCGCATCTGGCTGACCTGGTTGAGGATGCTGCGCGGTTCCACGTAGGCGCGGCGGTTGAGCATATCCGGCTTGCTGCGGTAGCCGCCGCCGATGACGATATTGCCCCGGGGAATCTGGCGAAAGTAGATCACCTCTTCGGGCACCTTGGTGTACACGCCGATCACGGTGGGCAAGGCATAAGGCACCGGCTCGGTCACGGCCATTTGCGGGCCGTGGGTGTCCAGCGGCACCGGTTCGCCAAACTGCGCCGAGAGCTTCTGGCCCCAGGCGCCGGCGGTGATCAACAGTTGCGCGGCGTGGAACTGGCGGCCATCGGTGGTGGTGACCTGGAAGTCGGCGCCGACCTTCTGCACCTCGGCCACTTCGGTGCGTTCTTCGATCTGCGCGCCCAGGCGCCGGGCGGCGCGGGCAAACGCAGGCGCGGCCAGGCGCGGGTTGGCATGACCATCGTGGGGCGCATAGGAGCCGCCCTTGACGTCCGGGCCGAGGAAGCCGAAGCGTTGATGCAGTTCGGCGCCGCGATAAATCTTCAGGTCCAGTTGTTGCGCTTCCGGTGCGGCGGCGTAGGCCTCCAGCTCGGCAATTTCATCTTCGCGGTAACACACGCGCATATGTCCGCTGGGGATGAATTCCAGGTCGTCGTCGATCAGTTCCGGCAGGCGTTTCCACAGCGCCCACGAGCGGTTGGCCAGGGCCAGCTGGCCGAGGAAACGCCCTTGCCGGCGCACATTGCCGAAGTTCACACCACTGGCGTACTGGCCGATCTGGTCGCGCTCCAGCAGGATCACCGACTGCCCGCGACGACGCAGAAAAAACGCGGTCGCCGAGCCCATCACACCTCCGCCGACAATCACCACATCGGCTTTTTGCACGCTCATGACGACACCTCCTCGGTGATCAACATCGACAACGGTTTGACCGGCGCCTGGCCGCGCTGGCGCCCGACCTCCTGCACCGGCACGCCGGCAGCGGCGGCGATCACTTCGGCCCCGGCCTGGGAGCAATAACGCCCCTGGCAACGGCCCATGCCCACACGGCTGAATGCCTTGGCGCGGTTGACTTCACAGGCGCCCTTCTCTTTCACCGTGCGGCGCAGCTCGCCAGCGCTGATCATCTCGCAGCGGCACACGATGGCGCTGTCCGGCAACGCCTTGGCCTGTTCGCTCGGCCACGGGAACGCCTGGGCCAGGCCCAGGCGGAATTGATCCATCACCGCCAGGGCCTGTTGTTGTTCATCGCGCAGGCCGGCGTCGACCGGCTGTTGCAGGTCTTCCAGCAGCGCCAGCGCCACCAGGCGCCCGGCGTGCTCGGCGGCATCGGCGCCGCGAATTTTTGCACCGTCACCGGCCGCGTACACGCCCTTCACCGAGGTGCGCCCGGCGTCATCCGTGGCCAGCCACCATTGGCTCGATGCAGCATCGAACGCCATGCGACAACCGGCCAGGTCACCCAGCTGGGTTTCCGGGCGCAGGTGATAACCCACCGCAACGGCATCGGCCTGCACCGTGACGGTATGCCCGTTGCCCGTGGCGAAGCGCACACCGCTCACGCCATTGGCCGCGTCGCCCAAGACTTGCAGCGGCTTGACCCCCAGGTGCACCGCCACCTTGGCGCGGTACAGTTGCGCCAGCAGCTTGACCCCGGTGAACAGCACGCCGGGCCGCGCCAGCAGTTTGGGCAGGGCTTTCAGGCGCAGGCTCAAGGCTGAGGTGTCGAGCACCGCCGCCACTTCGGCGCCGGCATTCACGTATTGGCTGGCGACCAGGTACAGCAACGGCCCGCTGCCCATGAACACCACGCGATGGCCGATGGACACGGCCTGGTTTTTCAAGGCGATCTGCGCCCCGCCCAGGCTGTAGGTGCCCGCCAGTTGCCAGCCCTCGATGGGCATCAGACGGTCGGTGGCGCCGGTGCAGAGGATCAGTGCGTCGTAATCCACCGTGGTGTGGCGGCCCTGGCTCACGCAGCACAGCTGCCCCGGCGTGAGGTTCCACACCAGAGTGTCGGGGCGGTAGTCGATGGCGTCGCGCAGGCGGTCGAAACTCTGGTGCAGGGCCTGGGCCTTGGCGGCTTCGCTGCCGTACAGGGTCGCGTAGTTGCGAGTGAAGCCTTCTGGCTGACGCCGGTAGATCTGGCCGCCGTCGCGGCGGTTTTCATCGATCAGGATCGGTTTGATCCCGGCCGCCAGCAGGGTTTCGGCGCAACGCACGCCGGCCGGTCCAGCGCCCACAATAACTACCCGTGCAGTGGCCATGTCGCCTCCGGTTGTGTGGTAACGATGTCCAGCCCGTCACGGACTTCATTGGAACACGCGCGCAGGCGTTCGCCGCTGCGGGTCCACACCCAGCAATCCTGGCACGCGCCCATCAGGCAGAAACCGGCGCGGCGGCCGCTGTCGAATTCCGACTGGCGCAGCGCGTTGCCGTGGGTCAGCAGCGCGACCATCAAGGTGTCGCCCTGCAGGGCTTCGACGGCGGCGCCATCCACGGTCAGGCTGACCGTCGGCCGGCCCTGTTCGGCCAACCTCACAAAACGCCCGTTCATGCATAGGCTCCCAAGGTCATGGTGGTCACGCCCTGCTGGGTATTCAGCAAGTGGGCGCTGTCGTGGTGGCACAGGATTTCACCACCGTTGTCCAGCCTGCGACGGCTCGGCGCGGTGCGGTTGCACAGGCCGTCGACGCGCACCGGGCAGCGATTGAGGAAGGTGCACAGTTCCGGTACGTTGGCGCGCTCGCCAATCGCTGGCAGCACCTCGGACGTGGTGCCGCAGGTTTCCAGCCAGCCCTGGCGCAACTCGGGCACCGAGTGAATCAACAGGTCGGTGTAGGGGTGGAACGGTGGCTCGGCAAACGACTGGCGGCTGCCGGCCTGGACCTTGTGGCCGCTGTACATCACCACAATGTCATCGCACAGAGCACGCACGGTGGAGATGTCGTGGCTGATAAACAGGTACGACACCCCCAGTTGCTGGCGCAGGTCGCGCAGCAGTTCGAGGATCGCCGCGCCCACCACGGTGTCGAGGGCCGAGGTCACTTCATCACAGAGGATCAGGTCGGGTTTGGCCGCCAGCGCGCGGGCCAGGTTGACCCGCTGCTTTTGCCCGCCAGACAACTCATTCGGGCGCCGTTCGGCAAGGTCGCGGGGCAGGCGCACCAGGTCGAGCAGTTCGCCGATGCGGGTTTGCAGCGCCGCGCCTTTGAGGCCGAAATACATTTTCAACGGCCGACCGATGATGGCCGCCACGCTGTGCATGGGGTTGAGCGCGGTATCGGCGTTCTGGAACACCATCTGGATCCGGCGGAATTGTTCCGGGGTGCGCTCGGCGAGGCTACCGCCCAAGGGTTGCCCGTCGAAGGCCAGGCTGCCGAGGGCCGGGGTCAACAACCCCGCCACCACCCGGGCCAGGGTGGATTTACCCGAGCCCGACTCGCCGATCACGCCAATGGCCTGGCCACGGCGCACGGTGAGGTCGATGTCTTCCAGCACCCGAATCGACGGCATGCCGTGCAGGTTCTTGTTGCCGTAGCCGGCGGTGAGGCCGGTGATGGTCAGCAGCGGCACCTCCCCGGCGACGCCGCAAGGCGGGCGAATGGTGGTGTCGGGCCGTGCGGCGGCCAGCAGGCTGCGGGTGTAGGCGTGGCTCGGGGCGTTGAGCAGCGGTGCGGTGGCGCTTTGCTCGAGGATCTGGCCACCGTTGAGCACCACGATCTGGTCAGCCATTTGCGCCACCACCGCCAGGTCGTGGGACACGTACACCGCCGTGGCCCCGCGCTCACGCACCACGCGTTTGAAGGCGCGCAGCACGTCGATCTGGGTGGTCACGTCCAGTGCGGTGGTCGGCTCGTCGAGCACCACCAGCAGCGGGTCGCTGATCAGCGCCATCGCCGCCATCACCCGTTGCAGTTGCCCGCCGGAGACCTGGTGCGGGTAGCGTTGGCCGATGCGTTCCGGGCCCGGCAGCGCCAGGTCGCGGAACAGCCCGATGGCCTTGGCGTGCAGCTCGGCCCGAGTGCCCAGGCCATGGATCAGTGCGCCCTCTATCACCTGGTCGATGAGCCGTTTGGCCGGGTTGAACGCAGCAGCGGCGCTTTGCGCGATATAGGACACACGGTTGCCGCGCAGGCCTTGCAGCTGATGTTCGCTCAGGGCGAGCATGTCGTGCTCGCCGACCTGCACCACCCCGCCGGACAAACGACAGCCACGCCGTGCATACCCCAGCAAGGCCAGGGCGATGGTGGTCTTGCCCGAGCCGGACTCACCGATCAACGCCAGCACTTCACCTTTTTTCAGCGCAAAGCTCACGCCCTTGACGATTTCCACCTCGCCGCGCTCGCCACAGGCGACCACGCGCAGGTCTTCGACGCGAATCAATTCAGTCATTTCAATGGCCTCCCGTGCGTCGACTACGTCGCGACGACAGATAGTCGATCAGCAGATTCACGCCGATGGTCAGCGTGCCGATGGCCAGCGCCGGAATGATGATGGCCAGCGCGCCCTGGTTAAGGCCGCCGATGTTTTCCCGCACCAGCGAGCCGAGGTCGGCATCCGGCGGTTGCACGCCCAGGCCGAGAAAACTCATGCCGCTGAGCAACAGCACGATGTAGCCGAAACGCAGGCCCAGGTCGGTCAGGACCGGGTTGAGCATGTTCGGCAGGATTTCCATGCACGCCACGTACAGCCGGCCCTCGCCACGGGTACGCGCAACCTGCACGTACTCCAGCGCTTCGATATTGACCGCCATGCTGCGGGCGACGCGGAACGAGCCGGGGATATAACTGATCACGGCCGTACAGATCAGCAACGTCACCGATGAGCCAAAGGCCGAGACCATGATCAGCGCGAGCATTTTGCTCGGGATCGAAATAAAGGCGTCCATGATGCGGCTGATGATTTCGTCCAGCCACTTGGGCGAGACCACCGACAACAGCGCACAGCCGGTGCCGAAGATGCTGGCCAGTAACGCCGCCACCAGTGCCAGACCGACGGTGAACCGCGCGCCCACCAGCACCCGGCTGAGCATGTCGCGGCCGAGGTAATCGGTGCCGAACGGATGCGCGAGGCTGAAGCCTTCGAAAATGTTATCGGACACCACCTCCCCCACCGGGTGAGGCGCCAGCCACGGGCCGAGCAGCGCAACCAGCAGCCAGGCGACGCACACCACGCCACCCAACAGCCCCAGCCACGACGGGCCGCTGGACACCTTGGCGAGTGCCAGGGCGGAGGAAACAGGCTTGGATTTCGCAATGAGGTTGTTCATTGGTTTCTCAGCCTCGGATTGGACAGGATCGCGCACAGGTCGGCGAGCAGCACCAGGCCCAGGTAAGCCGCGCAAAACAACATGGTGCACGCCTGCACCAGCGCCATGTCGCGGTTGGTCACCGCATCGACCATCAAGCTGGCAATGCCGGGGTAGTTGAAGATGGTTTCGACGATCACCACGCCGCCCAACAGGTACGACAGGCTCAGGGCGATGGCGTTGGCAATCGGCCCGATCGCATTGGGCAAGGCATGGCGCAGCACGATGCGGATCGGGCTGACGCCTTTGAGGCGAGCCATTTCCACGTAGGGGCTGTCGAGCTGGTCGATCACGGCGGCGCGGGTCATGCGCGCCATTTGCGCGACAATCACGCAACACAGCGTCATCACCGGCAAGGCATAGGTGCGCAGAAATTGCAGCGGTGAGCTGATGTCACTGGCGTACGAGAGTGCCGACAACCAACCGAGGTTGACCGCAAAGATCAGCACCGCCAGGGTCGCCACCAGGAATTCCGGCACCGCGACCATCGCCAGGGTGACGAAGCTCAGGCAGCTGTCGATGCGCCCGCCCCGGCCCATCGCCGAGCCGATACCGAGGACCAGTGCCACCGGCACCGAGACCAGCGCCGTGGCGCCCGCCAGCATCAGGGTGTTGGGCACCCGGCCCGCCATCAGTTCACCCACTGGCATGGCGTTGGAGACCGACACGCCCATGTCGCCGGTGAGCAGGCTCATCAACCAGTGCAGGTAACGCAACACACCGGGCTGGTCCAACCCCAGTTTCAGGCGCAGGGCCGCCACCTGTTCAGGGGTCGCGAACTGGCCCAGGGATTGTTGCGCCGCGTCCCCCGGCAGTACCGCCGTGATCGCGAACACGACCATGGACACGATCAACAAGGTCAAGGCCCCGGCGCCGAAGCGCCGGCCGATCAACCACAGTGTATTGCTATTCATCCCACGACCCTCCTCAAGCGTCCAACCACACCTGCTCGGCAAACATGTAGCCCATGAAACCGCCCAGTGGGTTGCTGTCGTAGCCTTTGATGCGCTGGTCGACGCCATCGATATTGCTGATGAACACCGGCACGCCGATGCCGCAGTGGTCGTGCACCAGGGTCTGCATGTCGCCATACATCTTGGCGCGCTTGGCGTCGTCGGTTTCGCCACGGGCCAGCATCAGCAACTGGTCGAACTGATCGTTCTGCCAGCCGGACTCGTTCCACGGCGCCTTGGACTGGAAGAACTGCGAGAACATCACGTCGGCATTCGGCCGTGGGTTGATGTTGCCGAAGCTCAACGGGTGCTTCATCCAGTGGTTGGACCAGTAGCCGTCGCTCGGCAGGCGGTTCACGTCGAGCTTGAGCCCGGCCTGTTTGGCCGATTGCTGCAACAGCACGGCGATGTCCACCGAACCGGTGGCGGCAGGCGAGGCCATCACGGGCATGGTGATGCTTTCCATGCCGGCTTTCTTCAGCAGGAACTTGGCTTTTTCCGGGTCGTAGACCGTCTGCGGCAAGTCGGTGTTGAAGTAGCGCGAACCCGGCGCGATCGGGTGGTCGTTGCCCACCACCGCAAAGCCACGGAATACTGCGGACTTGACCTGTTCACGGTCGAGCAGCAGCTTCATGGCCTGGGTGAATTCCGGGCTTTTGCCGGGCAGTTGGTCCTGGCGAATGATCAAGTCAGTGTAGTTGCCCGACGGCGCGTCGACGACGCGATGCTTGGCGCTGGCCTTGATGCGCGTGGTGGAGCGCGGGTTGACCTCGTTGATCATGTGCACATCGCCCGACAGCAGCGCATTGACCCGCGATGGCTCGTCGGCAATCGCGATGAACTCGATCTCGTCGAGGTACGGCAGGCCCGGTTTCCAGTAGTTCTTGTTGCGCACCGCAATCGAACGCACGCCAGGCTTGAACTCGCCCACGGTGAACGGCCCGGTGCCGATGCCTTTGCTGAAGTCGCTGGTGCCCTCGGGGACGATCAACAGGTGCGACACCGCGAGGATCGACGGCAACTCGGCGTTGGCCGCGCTGAGGCGGATCTGCACTTCGCTCGGCCCGCTGGCCTTGATCTCGGCGAACTGCTCCATCAACGGCATGACCTTGGAACCGGTCAGCGGGTCTTTGTGGCGGTTCAGGGAGAACACCACGTCGGCGGCCGTCAGGGCCTTGCCATTGTGGAAGGTCACGTCCTTGCGCAGGGTGATGGTCCAGACGGTGGCGTCGGTGTTGTCGATACGCTCGGCCAGCTCCAGTTGCGGCACCAGGTGCTTATCGAAGCGGGTCAGACCGTTGTAGAACATGTAGTGACGCACATAGTCGGTGGACAGTGCGCCCTTGGCCGGATCGAGGGTATCGGCGGTGGAGCTGGACATGCCGGCCACGCGGATCTTGCCGCCTGGCTTGCCTTTGCCGGCCACGGCGGCCTCGTCGGCGAACAGCTTGCCGGCGGCGCCGAACAGGCTGCCGGCACCGGCGGCGGCGACACCGGCCACGCCCAGCATTTGCAGGGCGTGGCGGCGCGACATGCCACGGTTGAGACTTTCGAACACCCGCAGGCTGTCCTGGCCGGAGATGAGTTCGGGGGTGTTTTTGTTGTCAGTCATAGCAAGGCTACCTGTCGATAATCGGAAGAATCGAGTGCTCACGGATGTCCGGAGCGTCCTGGAAACACAAACGACGGTGACGCAACAACGGCAACTCAGTGCAAATAGTCCTGGAAGCGGTAGTAAGCCCCCACGAACGGCAGGAACCACGGCTTGCCGAAATGCCCGGGGATCGCCGGCCATTCCAGTTCGCGCCAGGGGTTGGCCGCGGTATTGCCGGCCATGACCTCGGCCATCACCTGGCCCATGTGCACCGACATCTGCACGCCATGGCCGCTGTAGCCCATGGAGTGGAACACCCCGCCATGCTGGCCGGCGCGGGGCAGGCGGTCGGACGTCATGTCCACCAGGCCGCCCCAGCAGTAGTCGATCTTCACGTGCGCCAACTGCGGGAACATGTTCAGCATCGCCGCTTGCAGTACCTTGCCGCTCTTGGCGTCGGAGACGCTGTCGGACATGGCAAACCGCGCACGTCCACCAAACAGCAGGCGGTTGTCCGGGGTCAGGCGAAAGTAGTTGCCGATCATGCGGCTGGTCACATAGGCCCGATGTTGCGGCAGCAACTGGTCGATCAGCGTCTGAGGCAAGACTTCGGTGGCGATGACAAAACTGCCCACCGGCACAATGCGCCGGCGGTACCAGCCGAGGTCGCCATGCTGGCAGGCACCGGTGGCCAGCAGGACTTGCCCGGCATGCAGTGAACCCTTGGCGGTGTTGACCTGGTAGCCGCCGGCCTGGGCCTTCCAATCCTTGACCTGGGTGTGCTCGTAAATCATCGCGCCACGCCGCGCCGCCGCTTCGGCCAAGCCGACACCGAAGCGGCCGACATGCATCTGCACGCCGTTGCGTTGCAGCAGGCCGCCATGAAACTGCGCCGAATTGACTTCCGCGTGGGTCTGCTCGGCGCTGAGCAACTCGACATCGGCATCCACCTCCTGGCGGATCAGCTCGCAGGTGCGGGCCAGGCCTTCGTAGTGCATCGGCTTGGCCGCCAGCTTGAGCTTGCCGTTGCGCACCAGGTCGCAGGCGATCCCTTCCTGCTCAACCAGTGACACCACCGTCTGCACCGCACTTTCATAGGCCTGGTAATAGGCGCGCGCCTTGGCGGCACCGAGGCTGGCGTGCAACCCGGCGTAATCCTGGGCGACCCCGGTGTTGCACTGCCCACCGTTGCGCCCCGAGGCCTCACCGATCACCCGCCCGGCGTCGAGCACCACCACGCTGGCGCCCTTGAGCGCCAACGCCCGTGCTGCCGCCAGGCCGGTGAACCCAGCGCCGACCACAGCCACATCGACCTGCTTGGGCAAGCCGCCCAGCTGGGCACCGGTAAACGCCGGTGCGGTGTCGAGCCAATAGGATTCACTGCCCATGTCTTACCCTCAGAGGTGTGCGGTTACAGACCGACCAGCGCCGGCAGCCCACCGATATCGGTGATCTGCTGGTAACCGTAGAACGCGTTGGCCGGCACTTCGTGGCCACGGGCAACGAAGGCCTTGTTTTTGATCTTCATGTCATGGGCCGGCATCAGGTCGTAACGGAAGCTGGAAGACACATGCAAGATGTCTTCCGGGCCGCAACCGAGGTTGTCGAGCATGAACTCGAACGCGGCCAGGCGCGGCTTGTAGGCCTGGGCCTGCTCAGCGGTGAACACCTTGTGGAACGGCGCGCCGAGCTTGTCGACGTTGGACATGATCTGGCTGTCGCTGGCATTGGAGAAGATCACCAGGGGAATCTTGTCGGCAATCTTCGACAGACCCGCCGGCACGTCTGCATGAGGGCCCCAGGTCGGCACGGCGTCGTAATACAGCTGGCCTTCCTCGCGATAGTCGATACCCCAGCGTTTGCAGGTACGGGCCAGGGCGGTCTTGAGGATTTCATCGTACGGGCGCCAGTCGCCCATGACCTGGTCGAGGCGGTAGGCCGAGAAGTCTTTGACGAACTGGTCCATTTGCTCAGGCTTGATGCGATCGGCGAACAGCTCGCGGGTCATGGTGCCCATATGGAAGTTGGTCAGCGTACCGTAGCAGTCGAACGTAATGAATTTGGGACGAAGAAAGCTCATTGAGTGCGGTCCTGGAGTTCGTTGAGTGTGACAAGCGTTCGCTGCCCTGGCGGCGCGTCGGCCTCGTTGCAGCACAGGTTCATTACACCACTGTGAAATCAGCATATGCCGTCTAAAACGACCTGCGCTCAATACAAACCACCGTTTTGGTGGCCGGGCTCAGCAGACTTTGCGGTACGCGCCAGGCTTGGGCAGGGCCAGTGTTTGTGCGCTTTTAGGGGGCCTTTTGGGGTGCAGAGGCTTAAGCACGGGGGTGGGGGCGGCAGAAAGTGTGGCTGATTGAATTGTGGCTGGGAGCTTGTTTCCGTGGCGGCCTTCGGGCCGACCATGTCGTTGGCTTTGACCGAGTACATATCCGTTGCTGCGGTAACGGCTGCTTAAGGTTCCGCCCTTACGGCGGGTCACTTTTGGAAAAGAGCCCCAAAAGTAACCAAAAGGGCTCTTGCCCCACCACTCGGTACCTCGCCTAGGCTCGGTATGCCCGAACGCAGGCTTGAATCCGTGGGCCGCCGTCATGGGCCATCCCTGGCCCAGGACGGCTAACCCGGCGTCCTGCCGGGTTACCCACGGATTCAAGCCTGCGTTCGGCCAGCGTGGTTAACGGGGCGCCTGAGATCAAAAGCCAGAGCCAGAGCCAGAGCCAGAGCCAGAGCCAGAGCCAGAGCCAGAGCCAGAGCCAGAGCCAGAGCCAGAGCCAGAGCCAGAGCCAGAGCCAGAGCCAGAGCCAGAGCAGATCAAAAGATTGCTGACTTCGTCAGCAGTCAAGGAAGTAGAAGCCACACCGCGTACGCTTCAATAATCAGGTCGGCTTTAAGGCCGCCTCGCTTTGTTTTTGATCTGGAATCGCCCCGTCAAACACGCTGGCCGAACGCAGGCTTTGGAGCGTGGGTAACCCGGCAGGACGCCGGGTTAGCCGCGCTGGGCCAAGGATGGCCCATCGCGGCGGCCCACGCTCCAAAGCCGGAGTGAGGGCACACCGAGCCTAAGCGAGGTGCCGAGTGTTGGGGCGAAGGCCTTTTGCTTACTTTTGGGCCTTTCCAAAAGTGAGCCGCCGTAAGGGCGGAACCCATAGTGGCCGTTACCGCAGCAACGGATATGTACTCACCCCCCAAAAAAAGCGGTCGGCCCGAAGGCCGCCACGGAAGCAAGCGCCCTCGCCACAGACCGCTGAAAAAAAATGTGTAGATACTTATGCCCCGATGGCAGTGGGTCATCTACAGATGTATCCACTGACACGGCCTCATCGGGAGCAAGCCCCCTCCCACATTTTTAACCGAGTACACCCGCCCTACTCCAGTCAGCTCCAACGCCAACCCCATGGCATTTGCTGCTGCCCCCCAACCCCAATTAAGTAGTAACTGTGGTCTCGCCCCGCACACCACGAGGAATCTACCGAATATTCCCGCCCCCCTTGCCAGCCCTCAACCCAGGTGGGATACAAGCACCCTGACGCGACACAACACAACGCTCTACGGAGACTCGCCATGTCCGCCCTGCCACACCCCGCTTACACCTACCGCCCAATGACCGTGGCCGACCTGCCGGCCGCCCACGCCTTGTCGGTGCAACTCAAATGGCCCCACCGCCTGGAAGACTGGGCGATGCTGCAACGGGTCAGCGACGGCTTCGTGGTCATGGATGGCGAGCGGCTGATCGGCAGCGCGTTCACCTGCCCCCAGGGCGACTACGCCACCATCGGCCTGGTGATCGTCAGCAATGACTACCAGGGCCAAGGCATCGGCCGGCGCTTGATGGAAAAGGCCCTCGCCGCTTGCGGCACGCGCACGCCGGTGCTCAATGCCACCCTCGCCGGCGCGCCGCTGTATGCAAGCCAGGGGTTCGTTGAGTTCGGGCGCGTGCAGCAACATCAGGGCCAGGCGTCGGTGCCCGCCCTGCCGGCGCTGGCCGACGGCGAAACCTGCCGTGCGCTTAACGCCGGTGACCACGCCAGCCTGCTCGCGCTGGCTAAAGCCGCCAGCGGCCTGGACCGCCGCGAGGTGCTGCGCGATCTGCAGGTGGAGCACGCCGTGGGTATCGAGCGTGACGGCCGGCTACGCGGCTTCGCCCTGCTGCGGCCGTTTGGTCGGGGGCGCTGCATCGGCCCGGTGGTGGCGGAAAATAGCGAGCAGGCCAAGCACCTGATCGCCACCTTGCTGGCCCAGGTGCCGGACACCTTCGTGCGCATCGACATTCCCGTCGTCTGTGGCCTCAGCGACTGGCTCGAACAGGCCGGCCTGAAGAACATCGACACCGTCGCGCAGATGGCCTTGGGCACCCCACCCCAGGCCAGCCAAGGCGTCCATCCCTTTGCCCTGATCACCCAGGCGATCGGCTGACTTTCCTCCCGGAGCACTCCCCATGTCATCTCCCCGTATCCTGCTGTTGGCACGCGCCGACGGCAGCCGCGTTGCCACGTCTTTCAACAGCGGCGCACTCAGCGCGCTGGACCCGTTCGGCGACAACCGCCAACTCGCCTGGATGGGTGACGATGGCGTGTCCGCAGGGCTTGTACCGTTCAGCGGCGAAAGCGTGATCGAAGACTTCCCCCACAGCGAAACCCTGGTGGTGCACGCCGGCCATGTGCTGCTCAGCAGCGCAGAACAGACACTGGAACTGGGTGTCGGCAGCAGCGCCGTGATCGGCCTGGGTACACGCCTAACAGTGCAGGCCAGTGCAGGCAGCGAATGGGCATTCTGCGCGGTCGACCAGACCGATGCGCCCGCCTGCCCAGGCCTGACCCTGCTCGCCCCGCACACCCTGCTCAACCCCTCCGCCGCGCCGGAGCCCCAGATCCTGATCGGCCCAACCCCGCAGTGCCGCGCGCTCAACCTGTTCGACGATGCGATCACCGAGCTGCGCGTCGGCATCTGGGACTCGACGCCCTACGCCCGTCACGGCCGCCCGCACAAACTGCATGAGTTGATGCACCTCCTCGAAGGCAGCGTCACCCTGCAGGACAACGAGGGTGGCGAGGTCACGGTGAACAGCGGGGACACAGTATTCGTGACCAAGGGCGCGCCGTGCGCCTGGACCAGCACGGTGTACGTGCGCAAGGTCTACGCGGTGAAATAACTCAGGCCTTCAACGCCTCTTCCAGAAACGCCACCAACGCCTGTACGCGCGGGCTGCGCAGTTTGCGCGACGGCACCAGCAGGAGGATCGGCGCGCTGTCAAAGCTCCAGTCCGCCAACACGCGCACCAGGCTGCCGCTGGCCACGGCGTCACTCACGTCCCACTGCGAACGCAGCACCAACCCCAAGCCTTGCTCGGCCCAGCGCCGAGCAACGCTACCATCGTTGCTCAACAACGCAGGCTCCACACGCAGCGTCTTGCGGCCCTGGCCTTTGCGCAGGTGCCACAGGGTGACGTCTTCATCATTTTCGCGAATGCAAATGCAACGATGGGACGCCAGTTCGTCCGGCGAAGACGGCACGCCGTGGGCATGCAGATAGGCCGGGCTGGCGCACAACCAGCGCTCGTTTGGCGTCAGTGGCCGCGCGGTCCACAGGCTGTCATTCAGATGCCCGATGTGAATCACCGCATCGCTGTCATGGCGATCGGGCCAGGGCGTCTCGCGCAAATCCAGGTGCAGGCGCAGCTGCGGGTGCAGTTTGGCAAACCGTGCCAGCAGCGGTGCGATGCGCTGGCGACCATAGCCAAACGGCGCCGCCAACCTCAAGGTGCCCACCAGGGTATCGTCCTGTTGCCGGAACGACTCCGGCAACGCTTCCAGCTGTTCCAGCAGCAGTGCGCTCTCCCGCGAGAACCGCTCGCCATCCGCCGTCAGGCTGAGGCGTCGCGCATCGCGATTGGCCAGGGTCAGCCCCAGCAGCGTCTCCAACTTGCGCAGGCGCATGGACAGCGCCGGCGGCGAGACATTCAGTGTCCGGGCGGCGGCGCTCAGCGATTCGGAGCGAGCCAGGGTCACCGCCAGCCGCAGGTCTTCGATGGAAATCATTCAATTTTACTTAATGATTGATGAACGCTGATTGAACCACACGTTAACAACGGCTGAGTAGAGTGCAGCCTGTACCCAGCCACGCGAGCTCCGCCATGTCCACGCCGATTGCTTCCCTCGACACGCCCGCCGCGCTCGTCGACATCCCGCAGATGCAGCGCAATATCCAGCGTATGCAACAACGCATGAGCAGCCTGGGCGTGCGTTTGCGCCCGCATATCAAAACCAGCAAGTGCCTGCCGGTGATCCAGGCCCAGATCGCCGCAGGGGCCAGCGGTGTGACGGTTTCCACCCTCAAGGAAGCCGAGCATTGTTTCGCCGCAGGTATCCGCGATGTGTTCTACGCCGTGGCCATCGCCCCGGGCAAACTGCCCCAGGCCCTGGCCCTGCGGCGCAAAGGCTGCAATCTCAGCCTGCTCACCGACAGCGTCTCAGGCGCCGAGGCCATGGTCGCTTTCGCACAGCAGCATGACGAACGCCTCGACGTGTGGATCGAAATCGACTGCGACGGCCATCGCTCCGGCCTCGCCGCGCAGGACCCGGTACTGATCGACGTCGCGCGCATCCTCAGCGACGGCGGCCTGCACCTGCGCGGCGTGATGACCCACGCCGGCTCGAGTTACGAGTTGGACAGCCTGGAACCCCTGCAAGCGCTGGCCGAACAGGAGCGCGCGCTCTGCGTACGCGCCGCAGACACCCTCCGCGCAGCCGGACTGGCGTGCCCCGAGGTCAGCATCGGCTCCACACCCACGGCGCTCTCGGCGCTGAACCTGGACGGCGTCACCGAAGTGCGCGCAGGTGTGTATGTGTTCTTCGACCTAGTCATGCGCAACATCGGCGTGTGCCAGGCCGATGAGTTGGCGCTGAGCGTACTGACCACCGTGATCGGTCATCAGCCGGACAAAGGCTGGATCATCACCGACGCCGGTTGGATGGCCATGAGTCGTGACCGTGGCACCCAGCGCCAGCGCCAGGACTTCGGTTATGGCCAAGTGTGCAGCGAAGCGGGCGACTGGATCGACGGCGCGCAGGTCACCGGCGCCAACCAGGAACACGGCATCGTCACCCTGGGCGCTGCCGACAGTGACGCGCTTGTCACGCGTTTCCCCATCGGCAGTCGGCTGCGCATCCTGCCCAACCATGCCTGTGCCACCGGCGCACAGTTCCCGGATTATCACGCGGTGGATGCCGATGGCAGCGTGCACACCTGGAGTCGCCTGCATGGCTGGTAATCGCATCCACTCGATTCATAGCACCCACGCGGCACCGCCGGGCGGGCACTATTCCCAGGCAGTGGCACACGGCGGCCTGCTGTATGTGTCGGGGCAACTGCCGGTACGCGCCAATGGCGAGCACAGCGCCGGGCAACCGTTCGCGGTGCAAGCCTCGATTGCCCTGGATAACCTGGTGGCGATCCTGGGTGAAGCGGGCCTGAGCCCCCGTGACCTGCTCAAAGTGACGGTGTACGTGGTCGGCATAGAACACTGGCCCGCCTTTGATCAAATTTATGCGCGCTACCTGGGTGAACATAAACCGGCCCGCGCCGTGGTGCCCGTGCCGGTGTTGCACCATGGCTACCTGATCGAAATCGACGCCGTGGCCCGTACCGCACAGGAGCAGCCTTCATGACCCCGCAAAAAAGCGCTGTGCTGATCATCG
Organism: Pseudomonas sp. SB113; assembly: GCF_040754745.1. Lineage (NCBI taxonomy): Bacteria > Pseudomonadati > Pseudomonadota > Gammaproteobacteria > Pseudomonadales > Pseudomonadaceae > Pseudomonas > Pseudomonas sp. SB113. The sequence continues at coordinate 30,957 of NZ_JBFMHW010000036.1, read as the reverse complement.
GCGGCGGCATCATGGGCGCCTCGTCGGCGTTTTTCCTGCGCCGCCGCGGTTGTTCGGTCACGCTGCTGGAACGCGACCAGATCGGTCAGTACGCCAGCGGTGTGAACTTCGGCAATGTGCGCCGCCAGGGCCGCTACCTGGGGCAACTGGAGTTGGCCAATCGTTCGTGGGCGCTGTGGAAACGCCTGCCGGAGTTGATCGACGACGACCTGGAATTTATCCCCAGCGGCCACATGCGCGTGTGCTATCGCGAAGATGAAATCGCTGAACTGGAGGCCTACGCCGCTGCGCCGGAAGCCGCGCAACTGGACCTGAAAATCTATCGCGGCGCCGAGTTGCACCAGCGTTTCGGTTTCCTCGGCCCCGAGGTGAAAGGCGGCTCCTACGCGCCCCACGACGGCCACGCCAACCCCCGCCTGGCCGCACCGGCCTTTGCCCGCGCCGCCCGGCGCCTCGGTGCGCGAATCGAAGAAAGCACCGAAGTCGCCGACGTGGAAAAGATCAATGGCCGGTTCCACGTCACCACCCTCGATGGGCAGTTGTTCATCGCCGAGCAACTGTTGATTACCGCCGGCGCCTGGGCCGCGCGCCTGTCCGAGCGCTTCGGCGAGCCGGTGCCACTGGAGCCCAACGGCCCGCAGATGTCGGTCACCGAACCGGTGCCCTACACCTTGCCCACCGTGATCGGTGTGTTCACCAAGATCAAGGAAGAGGTGATCTACTTCCGCCAGATCCCGCGCGGCAACATCATCATCGGTGGCGGCGCCCGCTGCACGCCGGACATGCTCAACCGCCGCGCGTTTTTCAAGCCCGAGAGCCTGCTCAACCAGATGCGCCAGATGAAACGGCTATTACCGGGCGCCGAGAAACTGAACATCATCCGCGTGTGGAGCGGCATCGAAAGCTATACACCCGACTCCCTGCCGGTGATGGGCCCCAGCGGCAGCGTGGACGGGCTGTTTTATGCCTTCGGCTTCTGCGGCCACGGCTTCCAGCTCGGCCCTGGCGTGGGGGATGTGATGGCCGAACTGATCAGCACCGGCAGTACCAGCACCTTGATCAGCCCTTTCGATATTCGGCGGTTCACCCAACCTTCGACGGTGCCTGCAAACGCCCCCACCACAGGAAAACTGATATGAGCCACGCCAGCCTGCCAGATTCAGCAGATTCTCCCTTGCAGCGCTGAATAACGGCATCTTTGCACGGGAGCCTTTTGCTAGCGTATCCAGACACCGGGCCGTGCCGTTCGCAGCGCCTATTACCGCTCCAGGGAGCCAGTTGGATGACCACCCACTCTTCAAATAGCTACAGCGTTGATCCGCACACGGCTCACCAGTTTTATATCAACGGTCGTTGGACGTCCCCGGCGATCCCGGCAACGCTGCCGGTGGTCAACCCGGCCACTGAAGCCGTGGTTGCCCAGGTGGCGCGCGGGACTGCCGAGGATGTCGACCGGGCCGTCGCGGCAGCACGCGGGGCGCTTGCCGGTTGGTCTGCGACCCCGGCTGAAACGAGAGCGCAAGTGCTGGGGAAAATCCACGAACTGATCCTTGAGCGCAAAGAGCAACTGGCACAGGCGCTGTCCCTGGAAATGGGCGCGGCCATTGGCTTCGCGCGGGCGATGCAAGTGCCGCTGGCGGCCGAGCACGTCCGAGTCGCCCGTGACCTGCTGTCCAGCTACCGTTTCCAGACCGTGGAAGGCGGTACCGCCATCGAGCGCGAAGCCATCGGCGTGTGCGGGCTTATCACGCCATGGAACTGGCCGCTGTATCAAATCACCGCAAAAGTCGCCCCGGCCATCGCCGCCGGCTGCACCGTGGTGTTGAAACCCAGCGAACTGTCGCCCTTGAGTGCCCTGCTGTTTGCCCAACTGGTGCATGACGCCGGCCTGCCGCCTGGGGTGTTCAACCTGGTGAACGGCAGCGGTGCCGAAGTCGGCGCGGCCATGGCGGCCCATGCGGACATCGACATGATTTCCATCACCGGCTCCAACCGCGCAGGCGCGTTGGTGGCCCAGGCCGCCGCGCCGACGGTCAAGCGCGTGACCCAGGAGCTGGGCGGCAAGTCGCCGAATGTGCTGCTGCCCGACGCCGACTTCGCCAAGGCCGTGCCGCTGGGCGTGATGTCGGCGTTTCGCAACGTCGGCCAATCGTGCAGCGCGCCGACCCGCATGATCGTGCCAAGAAGCCGCCTGGCCGAAGTCGAAGCCCTGGCGGCGGCCACCGCGAATGCATTGATCGTGGGCGACCCGCAATCGGAAGAAACGCAGTTGGGCCCGATTGCCAACGAAGCCCAGTTCCATCGCGTCCAGGCCATGATCCAGGCCGGCCTCGACGAGGGCGCCAAACTGCTCTGCGGTGGGCCGGGACGGGCGGCGGGTTTTGACAAGGGCTTCTATACGCGGCCGACGGTTTTCTCCGACGTGGACAACGCCATGCGCATTGCCCAAGAGGAAATATTTGGGCCGGTGCTGTGCATCATTGCCTATGAGACGGTGGATGAAGCCGTCGCCATCGCCAACGATACGGTCTACGGGCTGGGTGCTCATGTTCAAGGGCAGGACCTGGATGTTGCGCGGGCGGTGGCTTCGCGTATACGGGCGGGCCAGGTGCACCTGAACCATCCGGCGTGGAATCCGATGGCGCCATTTGGGGGCTACAAGCGCTCAGGGAATGGCCGGGAGTATGGTGTGCAGGGGTTCGAGGAGTATCTGGAAACCAAGGCGATTATTGGGTTTGGTGAATGAGTGATGGGCCTGTGGCGAGCGGGCTTGTCGAATCGTCGCACCGCGAGCGTTGGGCTGCGTAGCAGCCCCAAAACCAGGCACAGAGGAGTGCCTGATACACCGCATTCGTCTTCATCAGGGGCGCTTCGCACCCCAACGCGGGACAAGCCCGCTCACCACAGGAGATGTGTCAGGGTTTGAAAAGTTGCATAGATACCTATGCCCTCTCAGCGCATCACACTTTGACGTTCTGCCGAATATTCCAGCCAAACTTCACCGGCCCACCGTCCTTGGCGCCGTCGGCTTTCTGCGGCTGATAGCTGACGTCGACGGTGGCGAAGTTCAAGGCGATGCTGTCGTACAACACATCATCGGCCGTTTCAGCGCGGGTGCTGTAGGACACCACCATGACCTCCTTCAAAGTGATTACCAGATATTCCACCGGGCTGGCTCCGCCGGCCTTGCGCACCACCAATTTGGCTTCGGGGTAATGCTTGCCGGTGGCACAGGCCATCATCAGGTTAGGGCTGGATTTATCCAGGGGTTTGGTCAGGTTCAGGTTGGCAAAGTCGGCCTTGCCCGAGCCGCCTCCCGTGCCGGAATGCATCGAGCCCGTTTGCGATAAACCCCAGCCCCAGTTGGTAATATCGATCTCGTCACGATGGGCCTGGTCCCGCGATTCACCCTTGATATCGCCCAGTTTCAAAAACATATCGACTGCCATGTTGGTTCCTTGTCCTGTTGTGCGTCGGGAGTGACGTGGGGCGCACTGTTCCCGAATCGAGACGGTGCTCACAAGATGGCAAAGCGGGATCGGGAAGTGCCTGCCTTGAAATGGCGAAACGTCCGACATTAATTTGCGCCACTACGTCTTTACCCTCTCGACTCCCAAAAACCCAGGAGCTAAGGAATGACGACCGCCTTGTTCAACGATGGATTCCCCTCGGCCCACCGCACCACCCGCCAACGCATTGAAAGCAGCATCGACCTGCGTCGGCTGTTCTTCGCCATCGACAGCGACCCGGTGCTGATTGGCGCGGGCGTGGTGTATATCGATGAGGACTTCAACGTGGTCACGCTGCGTGAGTTCCAGGCGATTTGCAGTGTGCGGCCGATCAAGGTGGTGTTGCGTGAGGCACCCAGGTCTGTGGGGGCGGTGGAGTTCAAGCGGATGCTGGAGCATGAGCCTCGGGAGTCGAAATTGGTGGCTGAGGCGCTTGGCACGGCGGTGACGTGTGGGGGGGCGGTATTGAGTTGGATAGTAGTTACGAGTGGAGTGATGTTGATGCCGTTTACGGCGGGGACGAGTGTGGTGATTACGTTTATCGGTCAGGCGGCCCTGGCTGCCAGCATCACCCAATGCATCGTTGGATTAGGTCGAACCAGCGTAGAGGCGTTTGCTCCGCAATACCTTGATCAATTGGATAACGAAGCCTGGTATCAGGCCGTTGACGCAACGCTGGATGCCATTGCATCACTTGGCGTCGCCACCTCGGCTTGGACCACAATCAAAACAGTAAATACAGCAACGAAAGTCACCGGCAAGCCACTCAGACAGGTACTGAAAGGCTTGAACCGACAAGAGCGAGCAAAACTGAATGACGAGCTGCTCAGGCTTCAGGACCCTCGATTAACGCTAAAACTGCTCAAGGTGAAACAAGCCAATAGAGTATTGCCAAAACGAATCAGCGCCACGGAAATGCAACTTGCTACCGTCAACCATATAAGAGACGCCTTGGCTGCAACCCTGGGTTTCGCTAGCAGCTCAATGCCAGGAAACATCAAAACATTGGCTATTGGCATCTACGAAGAAGCCAGCCAATGAGCAAGCGTAAAACGGCAAAAGACCTCGGGGAACTTGGCATGGATGAAAAATGGAAGGATTGGAAAACACTAACGTCTGAGGAGCGCGCTTACGCATATTTCCACTTTGAAAATCCACGAAAATTCAGGAGACGCTATGCACTAGTGATTGGAGCCGATCTACTTGCCGGCTGCTTCACGATCGCGATGACTGCCGTCTTACTGTTGGTGACCTTTCTCTCAAGATTCCCGGAAGGCCTGGCAATCAAAATCTTTTTTTTCGGCAGCGTCACAATGGGCGTTGTCCTCTTTTTTTCCAAGATTCAGGTGACCCATGGCCGAATTCACTTGGTATGGATTAGTGTCGGTATTTACATTATTTGCTTACTTATTTCCCTGCCCGCGATAGCGTACCGTCCACCGCTTTTTCTCTACGTCATGTCCCTGCTCAGCCCGCTGATAGGTCTGCTAATCCTCAACAGCAACCGCTGCCGCGAACTGCGCCACAAGATGGTAGAAATCCGCCGCAAGCGCGAAGACATCATCGCGCCCCTGAAAAAACAAGGCCGCTGGAAATAGTGGTACCCCCCCTACCCCACCGCCTGATCGTTCCCATCATTGGGTTTGGTGAGTGAATAATGGGTTTGTGGCGAGGGAGCTTGCTCCCGCGATTCACCCTTGATATCGCCCAGTTTCAAAAACATATCGACTGCCACGTTGGCTCCTTGTCCTGTGGTCCGTCGGAAGTGACGTGGGGCGCACTTTTCCTCAATCGGGAGCGGGCTTACAAGACGTCAAAGTCGCTTCAGGAAGTGCCCGACTGCAAATGGCGAAGCTTCCGACATTCATCCCAGCCGCGGCGTCTTTACTCTCTCAACTCCCAAAAAAAGGAGTTCAGGAATGACCGTCGCCCTGTTCAAGGATGGATTCCCATCAGCCCACCGCACTACACGCCAACGCATTGAAAGCAGCCTCGACCTGCGGCGGTTGTTCTTCGCCATAGACGCCGACCCGGTGTTGATCGGTGCGGGGGTGGTGTATATCGATGGGGATTTCAACGTGGTGGTACTGCGTGAGTTCCAGGCGATTTGCAGTGTGCGGCCGATTAAGGTGGTGTTGCGTGAGGCACCCAGGTCTGTGGGGGCAGTGGAGTTCAAGCGGATGTTGGAGCATGAGCCGCGGGAATCGCGGTTGGTGAGTGAAGCGTTGAATACGGCGGTGACGTGTGCGGGGGCGATACTGAGCTGGGTGGTGATTTCAAGTGGTTTTGCACTGATGCCTTTTACAGCAGGGACGAGCGCGGTGATTTCCTTGATTGGTCAGGCCGCAGCGGTGGCGGGTACGGTGCAGTGTATCGCTGGCGTCCTCCGAACGGGATCAGAAGCGGCTTTCCCGGAATTCAATGATTATTTAGATAGCGAATTCTGGTATCAAGACGCAACGGTAGTGCTGGACGGAGTGGCATTGCTGGGAGTTTCAACTTCGATGTTAGTCACAGTGAAAGCCATTATTACAACCACAAGAGTATCCGGAAAATCCGTCCGCCAAGCACTCAAAGGACTGACTCGCCAGGAGCGGGCTAAACTCAATGATGAGTTGCTGAGAATTCGAGACCCGAGGTTCACGCCCAAATTGCTCAAGTTGGAAAAAGCTAAGGGCAGATTCCCCAAGCGTATCAGCGCCGCAAAGATGCAGCATGCAACCGCTACCCACATAATTGACGTACTTACTGCGACGCTTAGCTTCACCAGTAGTGCAACCAACGGAAATGTCAGGACGCTCGCAATAGGCATCTACGAGGAACTCAGCCAGTGAGCAAACAGAGTGGAATAAAAAACGAATATTACTCAGCCGTCTTTATTGAAAACCCTTGGAAATTAATCAAGCGGTACATGCCGGTAATCGGAGCAGACTTGCTTGTCGCATGCGCCTCAATAGGATTGACAGCGATTCTGACAATGCTCACTTATCTCTCGACGTCCCCCATAGACTTTTCCACCAATACATCTTTTTTCGGCGCTATGGGGCTTGGCACAGTATTCGCCCTCGCCAAATACGAAGTGCTATATGGCCGCATTCACTGGGTCTGGATAAACGTAGGGATCTACCTCATCTGCCTACTGGTAGCACTTCCCTCCATCGCCTACCGCCCCAACGCCTACCTTTACTCCATGTCCCTTCTCTGCCCCTTGATCGGCCTGTTGATCCTCAACAGCAACCGCTGCCGCGAACTGCGGCAAAAGTCGGTGGAGTTACGCCACAAACGCCTAGCCATTATCGCGACCCTGAAACAACAGGGCCGCTGGAAATGGTGGTGACCCTCAGGCCGCCTCGCTCCTTGCAGCCGTATGCCGATTCACCGGCACCGGCAAGCCCAGATGCCCACGCAACGTGCTGTGGCTGTACTCACTGCGAAACAACCCGCGCTCGCGCAACAATGGCAGCCCCTGGTCGGTAAACCGCGCACTAAGCCATTTGTTAAATCGAGGCGTTGCGCCTAATATCGCAAGCAATACCTTGCATAAAAACCACCAAGGCTTGCTCATCACCCAGCCCGCATATTCGAAGGAGTGGCATGCAGATGAAAGAATCCAAAGAAGTGTACGAACGCATCAGTGAACAGTTCGAGGATTTCACCGCCAGGGCCTCTCAACGCAAGGTCGAGGTCGACACCTTCCGTAGCATGGTCGGCAATGTCGAGGGCCTGCGTATCCTGGACCTGGCCTGTGGGCATGGCTTCTTCAGTCGCCAGTTGAAGGACTGGGGGGCGGCCAAGGTGCATGGCGTGGATATTTCCGAAAACATGATCTACCAGGCACGGCAAGCCAACGACGGTATCGCCTACGAAGTACGGGACGTGGCGAAGATGGGCCGTATCGGCGCCTACGACATGGTGACGGCGGCCTGGCTGTTCAACTATGCCAGCAGTGTCGACGAACTGAGCAAGATGTTTCAGTCGGCGGCGGACAATCTGAAGCCCGGCGGGCAATTGGTGGCCTACACCGCCAACCCGTCGTTCGAACTGCAAAAAGGCAATTTCACCCGCTATGGGATTGAGGTGTTCGATGAAACCCCGGTCGCCGGCGGATTTCGCTGCAATGCACAGTTCATGTCATCGCCCCCCGCACCGTTTACCTACTATCGCTGGGAGCAAGGCGTGTACGAAGAAGCCGCACGGGTAGCCGGTTTTAACCAGCTCACCTGGGTTGCCCCGCTGATCAGCGAACACAGCCGCACCACCATGGGTGCGGGGTACTGGCAACTGTTCGAGCGCAACAGCCTGCAGATCGGTTTGACCTGCCGCAAATAATCGCGCCGTGATCGTTTCCACGCGCGTGGGAACGATCACGCCAGGGCGCTGGCCGGCCGCAATCGCACCCGGATGTCTGCACCCACCAGGCATTGCTCGATGATCGACAACGGTTGCGCCTGCCCCAGGTCGGTCAAGCCATCCAGCGCCAGCAACGGCCGCGCATCACTGCCCAGGAACACCGGGGCGATGTAGACCAACCATTCATCCACCAGGCCTGCCGCCGCAAAGGCGCCACACAATACCGGGCCGGCTTCGACCTGGACCTCGTTGCAGCCCTCTTCACCCAGGACCGTCATGACCTGCCGCAGATCGAGCCCTTCGCCGTCGAGCCCGACCTGCCGGAAACGCACCCCCGCAGGTGGCGGGTCCAGCGGCTGTGCGCCGGGTCCGTGAAACACCAGGGTCGGTGCCGCGCCATCCAGCACATGGGCATTGGCATCGCCCTTGAGGTGCTGGTCGAGCACCACCCGCAGCGGCGTGGAAAACACCGTGTGCGGGTCGGGCAGGCGCACCGTCAGGCGCGGGTTGTCCGCCAGCAGCGTGCCACTGCCGGTGAGCACGGCGCAGGCCCGGGCGCGCCACACCTGCACATCGTCCCGGGCCTCGGTCGAGGTGATCCATTTGGATTGCCCGTTACCCAGGGCGGTGCGCCCGTCCAGGCTCATGGCCAGTTTGATCCGCAGCCACGGCCGCTTGCGTTCGGTACGCGAGAAAAACCCCTGGTTCAACTCACGCGCCTCCGGACACGGCAAGTGTTCGACCAGCACCCCCGCCGCCTCAAGCCGCTCAATGCCGTGATGCCCATGCTGGGAGCGGTCGACACTGGCGATCACCACCCGCGCCACCCCGGCCTTGATCAACGCATCGGCACAGGGCGGCGTGCGCCCATGACCGCCGCACGGCTCCAGGGTGACATAGGCGGTGGCGCCCCGCGCATCGACGCCCGCCTCGCGCAGGGCATTGACTTCGGCGTGTGCCTGCCCCGCCCACTCGTGCCAGCCCTGGCCAAGCAGCAAGTCGCCCTTGACGATCACGCAACCGACCCGGGGGTTGGGTGCCGTGGTAAAGGCCCCCCGGTCGGCCAGTTTCAGGGCGAGCCGCATGAAGTGCATGTCGCGCGCCAGCGTCAGGCTCATGTGCGAACCAGCGCCAACAGGTACACCGCCTCACCGTGCTGACGCTCGATCACCACCAGGTCCTGCCAGGTGAAACCAAACGCTTCCAGGGTGTCGCGCACACCCTGTTCGGTGAAGAAATAACCTTGACGCTGGTTATCCATCTCGCGCCAGCCCGGCTCCGGGTTGCTCGCGTCGACGCCGAAGACGTTGAGCCCGAGCAGCGCGCCAGGGCGCGCGTACTGGCGGATATTGGCCAGGTAACGGCTCCACTCATCCGGATGCTGGTGATGGAAGCAGCCATTGTCGAGTACGCCGTCAAACACCTCCCCCGCCGGTGGCTGCCAATCCTGCAGGGCGCTGCACACCAGGCTGAGACGCTCGCCCCAGCGCTTGCGCAGCAGCGGCCAGCTGGAATTCTCGACGATGTCCAGGCCGGTCACCCGGTGCCCCGCCAGGATAAACTCCGAGGCATCTCGTGCACGGCCGACGCCCACGTCGAGGATGTGCTGGTCCGGCGTCGGCCCCAGCGCCTCGAGGAAGACCCGGGCAGCCTTGGCCATGCCGATGTCCCAGGACCACTCATCCTCACCATGGCTGTAGCGGTGGACAAATGAGGTGTCGAGCGCCCGGCGGTACGTCGATACGTCCATGAATTGCGCTTGCTTGCTCATATCAGGCGGTCCTTGGGTCAAGAGGCACGACGGGTGGCAATCCCGTAGATCTGGCCGTCGTAGGAACTGGCCAGGAAATCATCGCTGGCCGTGCTGTGGGTGATGCAGGAGATACCACTGGCGGTGGGACGCTGTACTTGCTGCCAGGAACGGCTGGGCAAGTCGAACAGCGCGATGGTGCCGCTGTAGTTCGCGGTGGCAATCACTTCCCCGTCGGCGGAGGCACAAATGCACTTGATGGAATTGCGGTGCGGCGTGTCATACACCTCGTCACCGGACTCCAGCCACAGGCGCAGCTTCAGGTCGCGACCAATGCTGGCGAAACCGCCGTCGACCCGGCAGCAACCGTTGGAGATACGCGTGTGGGCATTTTCGATATGCCGCGCACAACTGAAGTCGCTGATGGTGTGCAGGGCGGCGGCGGCCGAGGCGCATACGCTGAACAGGTGATGCTCGTTGGCCGCCACGCCTTTGATCGCGTTGTCGTGCATCGGGATCGACGCCACCAGTTCCAGGCTGTTATCGCCGGCGATGACAAACACCAGGCCTTCGCCGGTGTAGGTTCCGATCAATGCATGAAGTTGGCCATTGCGCTGGAACGTCGTGCCGCAATTGAGCGGCGAGCGATGTTGATACAACAGGCGCCCGCTGAGGGCATCGAACACCTGGCCCATCTGCCCGCCGGTCAGCAGCAGCGGGCCGAACGGCAGCAGGAAGTTGCACAGGCTGCCGACACCGCTCACGGGCTGGTTATCGCGAAACAGCAAGCCCGCGTCACCGATGCTGTATTGCCCGCCGTCGGTGGTCACCACGGCGTTGATGCTCACCGCTGGCTGAATGCCGTCCACGGCCCACTGATCGTTTTCATAATCCCAGGTGGCGTAGCGCGAACCGAAGGTGGCGAACACCAAGGCATCGCTGCCGACGAACGCACAGCTGCGCGGCCAGACGATGCTCGGCAAGTTGGTGCTGCGCAGGCGTTCCAGCTGCCTGCCATCGAAGCGCCAGAGGATCGCCAGGCGGTCATAACTCAAGGTCACCAGCAGCTGTTTTTCGTCGTTCCAGACAATGCGCTTGATCCCGGCATCGTGGGCAGGAATGGCGCGGATCTCGCCCCCATGGATGATCGAGATGCGTCCTTCGTCGTCACCGGCAAACACCACGCCGGCACGGGTAATGGCGACGGTATCGGTCTCGACGCCGCCGATGTCGACTTCATCGCATTGCTCGAAGGTGGTGGTGTCCCACTGGCGCACGGTGCCGTCGTCACTGCTGGAAATCAGGCGCTTGCCATCCGGCGACCAGACCACGGAAATCACGTCGGCCTGATGCCCGCGGCAGGTGCCCTTGAGGTTGCCGTCGAGGTCGAAGAGGCGCAGTTGATGATCGCGCGAGCAGGTCGCGATCGACGCGCCGTCCGGTGAGAACACCGCCATTTCCACGTCGTCATCATGCCCCGACAGCACGGCCTTGAGGCGCATGCTCGGCACTTCCCAAACGCGGGCGGTGTAGTCGCTGCTGGCACTCACCAGGTACTTGCCATCGGCGCTGAACGCGCACTGGTTGGCCAGGTGGTCATGGCTGACCCGGTGGATCGAATGCCCAGTATGGGCGTTCCACAAAATGACTTGGTTGTCGTAACCGGCGGTGGCGATGAACTCACCAGCATGGGCGGCGACACCGCTGATAGGGCCTATGTGTCTCATCGAAAAGTCCTTTTCCTGGGGAATGAAATCAAAGCTTGATGGTGTGGCTCGACTTGCTGACTTTTGAGCGCAGGTAGTTGTGGTTCTGCTTGGTCAGGAACACCCCGGTCGGCACTGAGCTGACCACGTCGATCCCACCGTCGCGCAGCTGCTTGACCTTGTCCGGGTTGTTGGTCAGGAGCCGGCAGCGATGCACATCCAGGGCACGCAGCATGGCGACCGCCGGGGCAAAACTGCGCGAGTCCTCCGGGTGGTTGAGTTCCAGGTTGGCCTCGTAGGTGTCCATGCCGGCGTCTTGCAGCAGGTAGGTTTCGAACTTCGAATACAGGCCGATACCGCGACCTTCCTGGCGCAGGTAGATCAGGTAGCCGCCCTCGGCATCGAGCGCCTTCAGGGCTTCCTGCAACTGCGGGCCGCAATCGCAGCGCTGGGAACCGAACACATCACCGGTGATGCACTCGGAATGCACACGTACCAGGGGCACCTCGGCATCGGGCTCACCGGCTTTGACGGCAAAGTGTTCATTGTTCTTGTCAAAGCCCTTGAACCCGTAGAAGTGGGCGTTGACCTCACCGCCAAGAATGGAGATGGGAACTTGCGTATGAAGCGTTACTGGAGTGTCCATGACGTAGCCTCTATGGAAGTGTCGCGTTCTGGCCAGAGTGGTTTTCTACCAAACGGAATCCCATGACATAGATGGGTCGTGGATAACGTCCATGTCGGCGCCGGTTGCGCGCAAGATCCCTGAAGCGGGTGAAACTGCCTCCACGGGCTACCCGGTGCCGACCGACATCCAGCACCAGGTCATCGTTGATCTCAGGCCCGCCCGGATAGGCCCGATAATCGTCGGCAACGTACTCTTCCACGTTGCCGGCCATGTCCAGCGCGCCAAACATCGAAGCGCCCTCGAGGAACACCCCGACGGGTGTCGACGTGAGCAACCCCAACTCGATGGTGTTGGCGTACTCGACATTGAAGGTTTCGCCCCAGGGAAACTGGGAGCGCTGCGGCCCTGCCGCGGCGTATTCCCACTGTGCTTCGCTGGGCAACGCAAACGCGCGACCGGTGCGCCGGCTCAGCCATTGGGCATAGGCGTCGGCATCCACATCACTGACGCTGTACACCGGATGGTTGGCCTGGTGCTGGGGAAAGCGGCCAAAGGCCCAGCCGGTAGGCAAGAACGGATAACCGGTATCCAGCAGGAAGGCGCGGTATTCGCTATTGGTCACCGGGTAGCGACCGATGCGAAAGCTCGCCAGGCTGACCCGATGGTTGGGGGTTTCCTTCTCGATCCAACTGCGGTCCAGACCCAGCCCGGCGTAGGCGGTCATGACCGCGTCGACGCGCTGCGGCTCCAGGCCGATCTCGACCTGGGCAGCGGGAACGTCACACATGGCTGGGTTGAACACGTCGATACGCGGGTCGCCCTTGCAACCCAGCACTTCACCGGCGGCGATCCGTCGGACCAGAGGCTCGGCCACCGACTCAACCACCCGCAGCAGTTGCTCGATAGGCGCGCTCATCAACTGTCCGGTAGCATCGGCGATTTGCCGGGTCAGTTCATATTCGACGTAAGCCTGCGGGTAGCCCATCAATACCCGATCAGACACGTTCTTTGGCAAAGGGCTCGGTAGCGTCGGCCAATGCCAACCGTATTGATTCGTCATAGGTACACCTTTTTTCCGAGCGAACACATCCACCACCGAGCACGAAACCGCTCGGCGTGTGTGGATCAGTCAGGTATCAGAGTCGGTCGAGCAGCAACCTTCGATTGGTCTCGATCATCTCGATTTCAGTGGAATACACCTCAACCACCAAGCCATCGGGATCTTCGAAATACACCGCAGTACGGACATTGTCCGGGCCGTGGTGATAACCCGGCGCGGGGCCATTGCCCTTGACCAGGGTGATGTTGTCGTCGGCAGCCACTTTTTCGGCGATGCGCTTGACGTCCTCCGGCAGCGCACGAATGCCGATGTGGTAGCCCGGCGGGTAGACAAAGTCAGGATTGTGCTCGATGAAGAAATCGAACCCGTTCAACTCCATCACCACCTTGCGCGGCCCCAGGTTGTAGCAATAGTGGGCGCCGAAGATGTCACGGTAGAACGCCTGGGAGGCTTCCAGGTTACGGGTGAGGATGTTGATATGGGTCAGTTGCGGGCGCTGGGATTCCAGCGCGGCAGCCTCGATGGATACGCCTTCCAGGGAGCGCCACATTTTGATCGCGGCGGCGAATTTGGAAAAACCCGCCAGCCAGGTTTTCACCGTCTCCGAGGACACGCCCGCGTCAGTGACCGCCAGGCCATGGGGGTAAATGAAACAGGCCGCGTGGTGCAGCAATGTCGCATTCAGCGGGTCACCGGCAGGTTGCCCGGCGCGGCCTTCGATAAGGCGCACGACGCTGACGGCCTTGTTGTGATAACCATCCGCCAATTGCGCGAGCCGAGTAGTGAGGGTGTCGAGGCTGTCTGCCGCCGACACCAGCAGGATAAACCCGTCGGCCTGGGGTAATTGCGCGCCCTCCACGGCCGCGCACAGTTCAAAACCGGCCGCTGTCGCGCAGGCGTTCAACGGTTCGAGAAACCCGTTCAAGCGGGCCGCCGTGTCGGGGCTGTACAAGGTAATAAAGCGCAGCATCAGGCAACCCTCCCCTCGGTACGGCGACCTATCAACAGGCTGTAGCGGCCGATAGGTTCCTGCACCACCTCAAAGCCCTGGGCAACCATCTGTTCGGCAATCCAGCGGGTGGGATGCAGCTCGCCGTGCACCGTGTTGACCATCATGTGCAGGGAGAAATCCGCCGACAGCGCCGGGTGAATTTCATCGTCTTCCAGGGTCATGCTCAGTACCAGCAGCGAGCCGCCGTCGTTGACCAACTGTGCAGCCGAGCGGATCAGCGTGCTGGTTTCTTCGCGGGTGAAATAGTGCAGGCAGTCATTGACCATGATCACGTCGGCGCTTTCACCTTCGTAACGGGCCAGGTCCAGCAGGTTACGTTCCTTGAACGTCAGTCGCCCCGCCAGCTGGTACTTCTCGAGGGTGCTTTCGGCGGACTGGCGCGTGGCGGCCAGGTCCCAGATTTCGCCCTGGACCTGGGGATGCCGCCGAGCGATTTCAGCGATGTAGGTGCCGTGTCCACCGGCCAGGTCGATGACCTTGCTGGCGGTATCGAACACCGGCAACTCCTTGAGCACATCGACCATCGGTTGACTGAAGCGCACCATCGCATCGTTGAAGGCATCACGTGCGGCAATGTCGTGCTTGAAGCGGTTCTCTTGCTGGAAATCCATGGACTCGGCGCTGCTCAGGATTTCCCCTAGGCGTGGCCAGTTCTGCCACTGCAAGCGCTGGTGGGCAATGATAGGGCCGATGAACTCGGCGCTGCGGCTGACCAGGAAACGCTCGGCCAGGGGCTGGTTGGTATAGGTGTCGGCGGACTTTTTCAACAGACCCAGGGCAACCAGGCCATTGAGAAAGATCTTGGCCTTGTTGGGCACCCAGCCCAATTGCTGGCTGATTGCGTCGGCGCTGGCCGGGCGGGTGGTTTGATCGAAGAGGTGCTGCGCTACAGCGAAGTGAAGGATGGCGGATTGTCGATACTGGTCGGAGAGTTTTACCAGGTCGACCACGCTGGACAGAGCAGTTACTTCATCAGCGTGCTCATAGATGGTCGTCGGCTTTTGCGCATTCATACAGATTCTCTTCCTTGGATGTTTTTGTCTTCACCGGCGTCGGCAAGCGATCAGTGCTTGAGACGTAGCGTGTTTTCTAACGGTCCGGAGTCGTGTGCAAATGTATGTTTAGAAGCAGCTTCCAAAAAGCTAGCTACGATCCTAGTCCTAAGTCCTACAAAAGCAAGGCAAACCTTTTATAATTATTTGCTCTTTATAATTGCTTATTAATTCCTTTTATTTATTATTTTCCTGAGCAGCAAAAATGACTATGCTCATGTCCAATACCCCTTACGCAATGGATGGCGCCAAAGGTCGACGAACTCCAGTGATGCCCTCACTCCCCATGGTTACACGCGATTTATGACCTCCAAACCTGCCGACGATACCCAGTCATCCACCGCTGAACGCATCCTGTTTTTGCTCAAGACCCGTGGCCCGTTGAAAACCACCGAGCTGGCTTCCCTGCTGGAACTCACGTTTGAGGCAACCCGGCAACAAATCCAGAAGTTGCAGGCATCGGAGTTGATCGTCGGCGTTTCCGCGCCCACCTCCGGGGCCGGCCGCCCTTCGTTGAAGTGGGCCCTGACGGACACCGCGCAGAACAAATTCCCGGATTCCCACAGCGTGCTGACCCTGCACCTGATCGAATCCATCGAGGGGGTTTTCGGCAGTGACGGCATCGAGAAAATCATCACCAGCATGGAAGCGACCAATCGCCAGGAGTACGTCCAGGCGTGTTCGCAAGCCTCGTCCCTGGAAGAAAAAGTCGCCATCCTGGTGCGCATCCGCGAACTCGCCGGCTATATGGCGCATATGGAACCCGCGGGTGAAGGTTGGCTGCTGATCGAAAACCATTGCCCGATCTGTGCCGCCGCGCGCAAATGCCAGGGTTTCTGCCGCTCGGAGTTGCAGATATTTCGTGCGGCCATGGGCGACGACACGCTTGTTGAACGTTGTGAACACCTGATCTCCGGCGACCGGCGTTGCGTCTATAACATCCAACCGCGCGCCTGACCGCGCCGCCCCACTCCAGCCGCCCTAAAGGAATAAGGCCATGACCCCGACCATCGATTTGCTCGCCAGCCACCGCAGCGACCGCAGCTTCCATTCCACGCCCGTCAGCGACGAACATCTGGATGCCATCTTGCGGGCCGGTCACCTGGCACCGACGTCATTCAATGCCCAGCATATTTCCGTGGTGGTCGTGCGCGATGCAAACACCCGCCAGCGCATTGCGGCGGTCGCGGGCGGCCAACCCTGGATCGTGTCGGCGCCGGTATTTATCACGCTGGTGGTGGACTTCCACAAGACCTCCGTCGGTGCCGCGCTCAATGGCCAGCAACAGCAGATCCAGCGGCACTTGGAAGGGCTGATCGCCGCCAGCACCGACGGCGGCATTATCCTCAGCACCCTGATGATCGCCGCACGCTCATTGGGGTTGGGCGTGGTGCCGGTGGGCGGCATTCGTGCCAACGCCGAGGCGATGATCGAGCTGCTCGGGCTGCCCGAGCAGACCTTCGCCCTGTGCGGACTGGCCCTGGGTCATGTGCACGAGCCGGCGGCGCAGAAACCGCGCATGGGCATCGAGGCATTCCGGCACTACGAGCGCTACAACCGTGCCGCGCTGGCACCGGCGATCAGTGCCTATGACCAGCACCTGATGCGCCATTGGCAGATCATTGGCCGTGCGGACGGCCAGTCCTGGTCAAGCACCGTGGGCCGCACGTATGCACGCAACTACCGGCCCGACCTCAAGGCTCAGTTGCTGGCCAATGGCTTGTCCGCTGATTGAGCCTGATCCGCACCGCCACTGCCCCAGCCCAGCGCCTTGTATAGCGCGATGGCGTTGAGGTAGGACGCCGTCTCGGCATCGGCCACGTCCTTCTTGATCAGGAAAAATGCACGCTGGTTTTCCAGCACCGCCATGTAGGTGCCCGAACCGCTGCGGTAGCGTTTGCTGGCGATGTCGATCGCCTGCTCGGCATGGGTGGCGGACGCCAGCAACGCGCCCAGGCGGGTCTGGTCCTGCGCCAGGCGCATCAGCGCATTTTCCACATCTTCCTGGGCCTTGAGCAGCGACTGTTGATAGCGCGCCAGGGCACCTTCGGCCTGGGCCTGGGAACCGCGCAGGCGTGCGCGCACGTTGCCCAGGCGAAACGCCGGCCAGTCCACCGACGGCGCCAGCTCATACGCGCGGGACGCGCTGCCCAGGTCGCCGCCGCGCAGGGCGAAGAAGCCAATGAAACCGCCCAGGTTCAGGCGTGGGTACAGGTCGGCCGTCGCGGCGCCGACGTCTTCGGTGCTGGCGGCCAGCAGGCGTTCGGCGCTGACCACATCCGGACGATTGCGGATCAGCTGGTCGACATCGCCCAAGGGCAGTTGCCGGGCCAGGGGCGCGAGGAAATGCGCCTTGGCCAGCGCCTGCTGTTGACGCGGCGGTTGGCCGGTCAATACGTCCAGGCGATAACCGGTTTCCTGGATCCGTGTCAGCAACGGTGGAATCGCCGCCTCACTGAGCAGCAGGTTGGCATGGGCGTTTTGCTGATCCTCGAATTGGCCGCTGCCGGCGCGCACCTGAGCGCTGGTCAGCGCGAGCGTTTCGCGCCAGGCACTGACCTGGGCCTGGGCCACCTCCAGGCTGCGGCTCAAGCCTTGCTGCTCGTAGTAATAACGCGCCACGTCGGCAGCGATGCTCAACTGCATCAGCGCCAGGTCCGCCTGGGCCGCCTGCGAGCGCGCCATGGCCGAGGCCGTCAGGCGTTGCAAACGCCCGAACACGTCGATCTCCCACTGCACATCAAAGCCTGCGCGGTAGGTCTGCGACAGCATCCGCTCGGGCGGCCCACCGTCGAACGGCAACTGCTGCTCCAGGCTGCGGCCATAGGCGGTACGGGCGGTAACGCCGGGATACTGGTCGAGCCGACGGTCATCAAATACCGCACGGGAAGCCAACAGGTTGGCCTGTGCCTGGCGGATGTCATGGTTATGTGCCAGCGCCGTGTCGATCAGGCGATCGAGCTCGGCGTCGTCAAAAAACGACCACCACTGGGCCTGCACCGGCGTCTGTTGGGCAAACAAGGCCTTTTGTGCAGTGACCAGGCTGATCGGCGGGCTCACGGGCTTTTCGTAATGCGGCCCGACCATGCAGCCGTTGAGCAGCGTCAGCGCCAGCACGGTCGTGACAGTTTTGCCGGGCTTCATGGTTCACTCCTCAGGGTTTGCGCCAGGGACTGGGCCCGTGGGGTCGCGGCCGCCACTGAATGCTTGCGGGCCAGCAGGGTGTAGACCGTCGGCAGCACGAACAGGGTGAAGCAGGTACCGATCAGCATGCCCGATACAATTACCACCCCCAGGCCATAGCGGCTGTTGGCACCGGCCCCCGAGGCGAACAGCAGCGGCACCAGGCCGACCACCATGGCCGCCGTCGTCATCAGGATCGGGCGCAAACGAATCTGCGCGGCCTTGCGTATCGCCTCGGAGCGGTCGAGGTGTTCCTGGACCTGCAGGGCGTTGGCGAACTCGACCATCAGGATGCCGTGCTTGCTGATCAACCCGATCAGGGTCACCAGGCCAATCTGCGTGTAGATGTTGATCGTGGCGTAGCCCAGCGCCAGGGGAATCAGCGCGCCGCTGATGGACAGCGGCACGGTGATCAGGATGATCAGCGGGTCCATCAGGCTTTCATACTGCGCCGCGAGTACCAGGTAGATCACGATCACCGCCGCCAGGAACGCCAGCAGCAGCGCATTGCCTTCCTGGGTGTATTGCCGCGCATCGGATTGCCAGTCGTAGCTGAACCCCACGGGCAACTCGGCGGTGACGCCTTCCAGGAACGCCACGGCGTCGCCCAGGGTGACACCGGCCGCCGGCACGCCCTGGAAGGTCGCGGCGTTCTGCTGGTTGAACTGGGTCAGCTTGTTGGGTTCGACGTGCTCGGACACCTGGATCACCGTCGACAGCGGAATCAGTGTGCCGTCTTCCGTGCGCACATACTGGCGGGTCAGGGCTTCGGGCGTCAGTCGCTCACTGCCCGGGCTCTGGGCAATCACATCATAGGAACGGCCCTCCAGGCCAAAGCGATTCAGGTAGTTTTCCCCCACCAGCACCGCCAGCGATTCTCCGATGTCCTGCATGCGGATCCCCAGGCTGTTGGCCTTGGCCCGGTCCACCCGCACCTGTACCACCGGATTGTTGTAGTCCAGGTCACTGTCGACCACGGCGAACAACCCACTGTCGCGGGCCTTCTGCTTGATCTGCTCCATGGTTTCGTACAGCACGCGGTAATCCTGGGAGCTGCGCAGCACCAGTTGCACCGGCAGGCCACCGGTGGACCCCGGCAAGGCCGGCAGCTGGAAGGCAAAGATGCTGGTGCCTTCCACATCGTTGGTGGCGGCTTGCAGGTCGACCTGGATCTGCGCGGCGGTGCGCTCGCGCTCGCCCCACAGCGTCAGGTTGATGCCGCCAATGCTCGAGGCGATGCCGTCGCTGCCATTGATGATCCAGGTACTGACGGTTTCCGGCAGCCGCCCGTAGACCTCATTCAGCTTGGCGGAAAAACGCTCGACGTATTCCAGGTTGGCATGTTGCGGCGCCTTGATCGCAGTGAGCAACCCGGCCTGGTCCTCTGTGGGCGCCAGTTCCCGCTGCGGCAACTGGTACAACCACGGCAGGCTGATCATCACCAGCAAGGCAAACAGCCCGCTGAGCCAGCGATGCCGCAGCGACAGGTCCAGCACCTTGGCATAGCGCAGCGCCAGGCCGTCGAAGACGCGGTTGGCCACGTGTGCCATGCGCCCTTCCGATTGCTTGGACTGCAGCAGGAACGAACTCATGACCGGCGACAACGTCAGCGCCACCACGCCGGACACGATCACCGCGCCGGCCAGGGTCAGGGCAAACTCACGAAACAACGCGCCCGTGAGGCCGCCCATCATGCCGATAGGCGCATACACCGCCGCCAAGGTAATGGTCATGGCGATCACCGGGCCCGCCACTTCTCGCGCGCCGACCAGGGCGGCCGCCACCGGGGTCTTGCCCTCCTCGATATGCCGGTGCACGTTCTCCACCACCACAATCGCATCGTCCACCACCAGCCCCACGGCCAGCACCATCGCCAGCAGCGTCAACAGGTTGAGACTGAAACCGAACGCCAGCATCAGCGCCGCGGCCCCCAGCATCGACAAGGGGATGGTCACCACCGGAATCAGTACCGTGCGCAACGACCCCAGGCACAGGTAGATGACGATCACCACGATCAGCAAGGCTTCGAGCAAAGTCTTCATCACTTCGTCGATGGAGGTCTGGATAAAGCGCGCGGTTTCAAACGCCAGCTCGGCCTTGACGTCCGGCGGCAGGGTCTTGCGCACGTCCGGCAAGAGTTTCTTGATCCCGTCGACGATCACCAGCGGATTGCCGCCGGGGGTCGGGAACAATCCCAGGTGCACGGCCGAAACGCCGTCCATGGTGGCGCTGGTTTCGCTGGACGCCGCGCCCAGCTCCACGGTGCCGACATCCTTCAAGCGCACCAGACCGTTGCCATCGTTGCGCAGCACCAAATCGCGAAATTCATTGACGTTGGTCAGGTCGGTATTGACCCGCAGGTTGGCCACCACGAACAGGCCTTTGACCTTGCCCGGCGCCGCCTGGTAGTTGTTGCGGCGCACCGCGTCGGCCACATCGGCGGCGGTCAGGCCACGAGCGGCGAGCCGTGCGGGGTCGATCCACAGGCGCATCGCCAGGGTTTGCCCGCCGAACACCTGGACCTTGGCCACGCCCTCGATGGTGCTCATCACCGGCTCCACCACCCGCGCGAGGTAATCGGTCAAGGCCGGGGTCGACAGGGTCGGGCTGGAAAATCCGATATAGGCCACCGCCGTCGACTCACCTGAAGAGCGCTCGATCACCGGGTCATAGGCCTGCTCCGGCAGCCGGAAACGCACCTGGTTGACCTTGGCCATGACTTCCGTAAGTGCCTGGGTCGAGTCGCGGTTGAGCTCCATGCGCACCGTGACCACGCTGCGCCCCTGCACCGACGAACTCGACAAGTAATCCACGCCTTCCACCGACGACACCGCCTGGGCAATCGGTTGCGTGACGAAGCCCTGCATCAGGTCTGACGAAGCACCGGGGTATTCGGTGGTCACTGTGATGGTGGAGCTTTCCAGCATCGGGTACTGGCGGATCGGCAATTGCAGCAGGGACATGGCCCCCAGCAGCAGGATCAGAATACTGACGACGAGCGCAAGCACTGGCCGCCGAACGAAAATATCGGTGAAAGTCATGAGCGTTCTCTGGGCGAAGAATCAGATGCCCGTCACAGGCGGTTTGGACGCAGGCAGGGCCAGGGTGTCATCAGTCGCCTGCACCGCCATGCCGTCACTAAGCTTGAGCTGCCCGGAGGTCACCACCTGGTCACCCTCGTGCAAGCCTTCCTGGATCTGGACCCAACCGTCCTGGCGCTGGCCGATTTTCACCGCCACCCGCTTGACCACCAGGGCGGCGCCCTTATCCGGGCGGGCGAGAAAAACGGTATCGCCGTAGGCGGTGTAGGCCACCGCCGTTTCCGGCACGGTCAGCACATCGGCCACTTCGGTATCGGCCACTTTGACGCTGGCGTACATGCCCGGCTTGAGGGGGGCCTCCGACCTGTCCAGCGTGGCCTGCACCTGCACCGTACGCGAGCGGCCGATCATCGGGTCGACGGCACTGATCCGCGCCTTGAACACCCGGTCAGGGTAGGCGTCGATCAGCACGCCCACGGCTTGCCCGACGGCCAGGCGGCGGCTGAGCTGCTCATCCAGGGAAAAATTGACATAGAGGACCTCGGTGTTGACCAGGCTGACGATACGGTCGCCGACATTGAGGTACTGCCCTTCGTTGACCTGGCGTATGCCGAGCACTCCGGCGAAGGGTGCGCGGATAGTCTTCTGGGCAATCAGCGCCTGGACTTTTTTCAACTCACCCTGGGCCATGTCATGGGCGGCCCGGGCGTTGTCGAGCTGCTCCTGGGTCGCGGCGTTTTCCCTGACCAACCCGGTCACGCGCTTGCGGATGATCTCGGCATTGCGCACCTGGGCCTGCAGCCGTAACTGCTCGGCCTGTTCCGGGGCATCGTTGAGTTTGACCAGCACCTCGCCAGCCTTGACCTGGCGGCCCGACTCGAAGTTGATCAAGGTGACCCGCCCGCCGACCTCGGCGGAAACCTGCACCTGGGAGGCCGCTTCCAGCTCACCGACGCCGGCGAAATACACATTGGCCGGGCGCAATTGCACCGCCCCCAGGGCCACCTTGGTCAACGCGCCGGCCGGGGCATCGGCGGATTGGGCCTGGGACGGCGCGCGCGACATCATCACCACCGCGATGACCGCCACCGGAATCAACACCAGGCTGGTTATCTTCTTCTTGTTCATGGACGTCCTTATCACGATGAGTGTGTTACGCGCGGTTCACAGCCAGCTGTGGTTGAACAGGAAGAAGGCCAGTACCGCCCAGATCGACAGCACCAGGTGAGTCAGTTGCAACCCCTCCTGACGAATCCAGTAGCCGAACCACAAGCCCCCCAGCAGCATGGCGAAGACAAACGCCGAAAACGCGCTCAGGGCGAGGTTGAGCCAGGGCCGTGCCGACAGCAGGCCGTCGCCGATGATCAAGTGATAACTGCCGGTCCAGGCCGCGAGCGCGGCGACCAATTGCAGGGCCAGCACCACCAGCAGGGCCAGTTGGTGCAAACGGGGTGAACGCACGGCCCGCACCAGCAAGGGAATCTCGATGGCGGGGCTCTGGCGCAGCGGCTCCATGGCCATGGTCGCGCCTACCGCGCCTACCGAGCTGCGAAACGCTTGCCAGTTGTTAAGCACCGCGATGCTCAGCCACAGGCTCAAGCCGACAGCCTGTACGCCCAGGAACACCGACATCGAGTGACCCAGTAACCATGCCTCCACAGTCATTCAAACCTCCGTATTTGCCGAAAGGGAAATCCAGCCTCAGGTATATACACAAGACATTGCTTGGATAATACGGCGCAGGCGTTTAAATACAAGATTTATCTTTTTGCGCGAGGGGGTTCAGGAAGGCTGGAAACGCGGTGTGGCAAGCGCCCGCCGGGGCGTTCGGCGCAGTCACGCCGAAGCCCGGAAGCGGTTGTGAGGGGGCTGGAGGGGGGGTTACTTGCGAGGGATTGTCAGGCCGTCCTGGCGGCGATGGCTTCGATTTCCACCAGTGCACCGGGCAAGGGCAAGGCCACGACTTGCAACGCGGTGCGTGCCGGCTTGTTCGGCTGCTCGGGGGTGCCGAAGAACTGCGTATACCCACGCTGCAACCCGGCGAAATCCAGCTTGCCGCCCGTTTCCTCGGCGCCGACCAGGAACACGCGCAACTGCACGATATCGCCCAGGTCCAGGTCTTGTTGCCGCAGGACAGTACGCAGTTTGTTGAACACCGAAACCGTCTGCACCTCGGTGTTGCCGTAGACCCCTGGAACATCTGAATCAGCCAGGTCCGGCAAGGTCCCGCTGACAAAGATCAGGCTGGCGGACGCCGGTACGGTGACGGTCTGCGAGATCGGGAAATCGCCGACGCTGGTGCGTTGAATGCTGTCGCTCATGGTGTGTCTCCTTAAGAGGCGGCGAGTGCCGCGACCTGTCGTTGTTGGGTCACGCGGTCAGCCAGTTGCGCGACCACATGCCGCGCCGAGTTGGCCGCCGATTCCTGCCAGATGCCCACGCCGCTTTGCACCAGGCCGTCGCCGGCGAAGTACACACGGCCGTGGCCCTGTTCGAGCAAGGCGCTGGCATCGGCCGGGAAGTGTTCACGTTGCAACCACGGGCCTTCGCTGAAGGGGATCTGTTCCCAGGACACCGCCAGCGGGTGGCGCAGGTGTTTGGAATAGCCCGGATGCAGCAACTCCACGGCCTCCTTGGAGGTGGTGTACTGCTGGTCGAACGGTCGCGCGCCAAACACATCGGCGCCCTCCCCGGTCACGTAGCCTGCGACCAACAAGCCCTCGCGGGTGTTGAGGTCGTTGCTCGGGTACCAGAGCAGGCGCGCCGGGTGTTCGATCCACGACAAGCCGCCGTAGGTGCGGTAGTCGGTTTCCCAGAAGCGTGGGGATTGCCACGCCACCTTGGTCGCCTGGTCGCTGCGGGTGCTGAGCAAGGCGGCCTTGATCGGGTCGCTGAAGTCGGTATCGAGCTTGGCCAGCAGCGGCAGCGGCAAGGTCGAGACCAGATAGTCGGCGCGTACCACCTGCTCGCGACCGCTGCGTTGGTCGTGATAGGTCACGGCCACGCCGTCTTCCAGCTGGCGGATCCGGCGCACCTGGGCGCCCAGTTGCACGTGATCGCTGACGCGCCGGTAGAAGGCGTCGGTGATGCGGTCCATGCCGCCCACCGGCTGGAACATGGTCGCCGAGAATTCCGGGAACTCGGTGTGCAGCAAGGCGCCCCACAGCTCGGGGTGCAGCAGTTGGTCCAGTGCCAACGGGCTGCGGCTGGCGGGCAAGGCGCCGGGATGTGCCGGGGATTCGAGGTGCCCCGAACGGATCGTGCCCTCAAAGGCCAGCTCTTGGGACAGGTCGCCATACACGTGCAAAAACCCCAGCAAGCGCGTGCGTTCCTCGGCGCTCAGCACATCGTCGAGGGCATCACGCTGCACCGCTTTGGCCAGCAACCCGGACAAGTGCCCGCGCGCATCATTGATCGCCTGGCCGACGGTGAAAGCCGGCTGGTTCACATCCGGCCGCACCTGGGCGCCATGGCTGCTGTTGACCAGTACTTCCAGCGGCACCCCCAGCTCACTGCAATAATCGAGGATCGTGCGGTGCTGGCTGGGATCCGTGCCGGCCCGGCGTTGAAGTAATGCCCCGGCTCGAACGCGGCGGTCTGCGTACGGCCATCCTTGTAGTCCACGCGGTCGCCATGGCGGATTGTCCAGGTACGACCGCCGACCCGCTGACGGGCTTCCAGCACCTGCACGCTGAACCCGGCGCGGGTCAGTTCGAGGGCGGTGACCAGCCCGGCAATCCCGGCGCCCAGCACCAGCACACGGGTGCCCTGCCCCAGGCCGTCCTTGAGCTTCAACGGTTGCGGCCGCCGATGCGATGACGGCCCCAGGCCGAGTACCGCGAGTGCATCCTTGACGGCTTTTTCGCCACCTACCGCAGCGATGCTCGACAACGCTTCACGTCGTGTCAGTCCCATGTCGATTGCTCCTTAATCCGGCAGGCCCGGTGGGTTGATCAGCGATTTGTCGACGCGCTCAACATCCAGGCCCCAGCGTTGCAGCACCTGCGCGTATTGGCCGCCGGCAATCGCGCCTTCCAGGGCGGTGTGGATCGGTTTGACCAGGCCGTTGTCCTTGCGCGTGGTCACGGCAATGTCCGCCTGCAATGGCCAGCCGCCGTTCACCGTGCCGACGCGCTTGATGCCCCCGGTAATCGCCGCCGAATAGGCGTACACCGAGTTAGGCCCGAACAGCGCATCGCTGCGCCCCGACTGCACCGCCAGCTGCCCGGCGGCCTGGTCGTCGAAGTACTGCAACAGCGCAGGCTTGAGGCCGGCCTTTTCGTTGGCCTCGTTCCAGGCCAGCAGGACTTTTTCCTGGTTGGTGCCGGAACCGACGATGATCTTCAGCCCGGCAATATCGGCTGCCTGCTTGATCTCGCTGATCTTGCTGGTGCTCTTGACGTAAAAGCCGAGCACATCCTGGCGATAGGTGGCGAAGTCAAAGCGTTTCTTGCGCGCCTCGGTCACGGTGACGTTGCTGATCACCGCGTCGTACTTGCCCGAGCTGACGCCCAACGGCCAATCCTCCCAACTGGTCTGCACCACATTGAGTTGCAGGCCGAGGCTGTCGGCCACCAGTTGCGCGGTGTCGGCTTCGCTGCCGATGGTGGTCTTGTCGTCGCTGGCCAGCAGCGCCAGGGGCGGCCCGGCCACGCCGGACACGGCCACGGTGAACGTGCCCGGCTGGGCGAACTTGAAGCCCGGCGGGATCTGCGCAATGGCCGCTTCGTTACGCGGCACATGGATGCGCGGACGGTCGGGGCTGAGGTCGACCTGTTGCACGGCGAATGCGCTTTGCGCGGCACTGACGGCCAGCGCCAGCAGGGCCACGCGGGTGGTGTTGATGAACATGGGCAGTCACTCCTTGAACTAAAGCACCTTGCCGAGAAAGGCTTTGGCGCGGGGATGTCGGGGTTGGCGGAAAATCTGTTCGGGCGGACCCTCTTCGATCAACTCGCCGTCACAGAGGAACACCACGTGGTCGGCCACTTCACGGGCAAAACCGATTTCATGGGTGACGATCACCAGGGTCACGCCCAGTTGGGTCAGGCCCTTGATCACGTCGAGCACTTCGCCCACCAGTTCCGGGTCGAGGGCCGAAGTGGGTTCATCGAACAGCAGCACCTTGGGGTCCAGCGCCAGTGCGCGGGCAATCGCCACGCGTTGTTGCTGGCCGCCGGAAAGCTGGCGTGGGTAGGCATCGACCTTGTCCGCCAGGCCGACCTTGGCCAGCAGTGCCGTAGCCTTGGCCTGGGCGTCGGCCTTGCTCCAGCGTTTGTGCGCCAGCGGCGCCTCGGCGACGTTTTCCCAGGCGGTGAGGTGCGGGAACAGGTTGAAGTTCTGGAACACAAAACCGACGTCGATACGGCGCTTGAGAATCTCGCGTTCCTTGAGCTCGTAAAGCAGGTCGCCCTTGCGTCGATAACCCACGTATTCACCGTCGATGGTGATGTGCCCGCTGTCGATCTTTTCCAGGTGGTTGATGGTGCGCAGCAAGGTCGATTTACCCGAGCCGGACGGGCCGAGAATCACCGTGACCTTGCCTGGATCGATGGTCAGGTCGATGTCTTTCAACACCTGTTGATTGCCAAAGCGCTTGCCCACGCCCTGGATCTGGATACGGCCGGCACGGGCTTCACTCATGGCTTTTCTCCTTCAACCAGCGGCGCACACGTTGCAACGGCGTGGGCGGCAGTACCCTGGCCGTACCCCGTGCGAAATGACGCTCGACGTAGTACTGGGCGCTGGTGAGCACGGTGGTGATGATCAGGTACCAGACGGTGGCGACGATCAGCAGCGGGATCACCGCCTGGGTGCGGTTGTAGATGACCTGCACGGTGTAGAACAGCTCCGGCAGGGCCAACACGTAGACGATGGAGGTGCCCTTGACCAGGCCAATGATTTCGTTGAACCCCGACGGCAGGATCGAGCGCAGCGCCTGGGGCAGGATGATCCGGAAGATGCGCCGCGAGGCCGGCAGGCCCAGGGCCGCCGCCGCCTCATGCTGGCCGGCATCCACACCGATCAGGCCGCCGCGAATGATCTCCGCCGCATACGCCGCCTGCATCAGGCTCAAACCCAGCACGGCCACGGTGAATTGGCTGAGCACGTCCACCGTCGACCACTCGGCGAACACCACGCTGGTGAACGGCACACCGAGGACGATGTGGTCGTACAGGTAGGCGAAGTTGTAGAGGATGATCAGCACCAGCAGCGCCGGCATCGAGCGGAAAAACCAGATGTAACCCCAGGCCAGGGCCGCCAGCAGCGGCGAGCCCGACAGCCGCGCCAACGCCAGCGCAGTGCCGAGGATGGCGCTGAACACCGTGCTCAGCAGCGTCAGCAACAGCGTCTGGCCGAGGCCACGCAGCACCGACGGCGAGAAGAACCACTGGCCGAACACGCCCCACTCCCAGCGCGGGTTGGTGGCCAGGGAATGCACGATGGCGAGCAGCACCAGCGCGGCAAAGATCGACCCGGCCCAGCGCCAGGGATGCCGCGCGGGCACCACCTGCAGGGCTTTGATCGGTGTGGACACACGGGCCTGGCGCACCGCGCCGGGCGAGTCAATCAGGTCATAGGATTTGGCAACGATGGGCATGGTGTATTCCTCGGCCTAGAAGGCATAGGTCAAGCGGGTGTAGTAGTACCCGCCGGTAAAACCGTAGGGCGAATAGGTGCCGTAGCTGCTGACCATGGTGCTGCTCGGTACCCCTTGTTTTTTCGGGTAGACGTCGAACAGGTTCTTGGCGCCGATGGCCACGTTGAGGTCTTTGGTGAGGTTGTAGCCAAGGTCGAGGTCGGTGATCCACTTGGCGCTGTAGACCCGGTCGAGGCTGCGGTCATCGGAGACGTTGACCTCTTTGTAAGAGCCGTAGCGGGTCAGGGCCAGGTTGAGGTTGAAGCGCTCGATGCTCCAGTCGCCACCGAGGATCAGCTTGGTGCTGGGCTGCACGCCGGTGATCAGGTTGCGGGCCTGGCGGTCCATCAGGTCATAGGCCGTGCCCAGGATCGTGGTGGATTCCTTGTAGCTGAGGATTTTGGTCTGGTTCCAGTTGAACGCGGCGGTCCATTTCAGCGCGCCATAGTGGCCCAGGTCCTGGCTGTAGTTGCCGACCAGGTCCAGGCCTTTGGTGCGGGTGTCGGCGCCGTTGATGAAGTACTGGCCGCCGGAGGTGGAGGTGATGCCATTGCCTTGCAGCACCTGGGTGATTTCCGGGCCGAGCAAGGTGCCGGTGAGGGTGATGCGGTCGCGCAGGTTGATCACGTAGGCATCGGCGGTGAAGCTCAGGCGATCGGTTGGGGTCAGCGTGAAACCCAGGCTGAAGTTGGTGGAACGCTCGGGTTTCAGTGCCTGCGCACCCAAGGCTTGGGCAGCGGCCGAACCTACCGGCAGCACGCCGTAGTTGATCGATTGGTAGACGCCATCGACCACGCCATAGGTGGTGGACCGCGCACTGAACAGGCTGTTGGCCAGGGATGGTGCACGGAAGCCATTGCTCACGGTGGCGCGCACCGCGAACTGCGGGGTGAAGTCGTAGCGGGTGGTCAGCTTGCCGCTGCGGGTAGCGCCCACGCCCTGGTTGTAATGCTCATAGCGAAACGCGGTGCCCACGTACCACTCCGGCACCGGGTTGAAGCCCACGTCGACGTAGCTGGCGAGGCTGTTGCGCGAGGCGCTGCTTTCTTCATCCGGCGAGATGCCGTTAGTGACCTGGGCCCCGGACGACGCACAGTTACCCGGTGCCACGCAGTAGCCGCCGTTGGCATAGGACTCATAGTCACCGGCCTGCACCTCGTAGGTGTCGCGGCGATGTTCGAAACCGTAGCTCAGGTCCAGCGGCTTTTGCAGGCCGATGTCGAAGCCGCGCTTGAAGTCGAGGTTGGTGGTCAGCTCGGTGGAAATCCAGGTGCCGGAGGTGAAGCTGTTCGGCGTGGCCTCGCCCAGGGACGGGTTCTGGTTATGGGTGGTGCCCTGCTCCGCCGCGTTGCGCCCGTAGGTGGTGGACAAGTCCCAGTCCCACGCGCCGAGCGTACCTTTACCGCCGAATGCGGCCTGGAAGTCGTCCTCGTCGATATACCAGGTCGGCGTGTAGCCGCCGGGGTAACCGTTAGGCCCCGTGGTAATGGTGTTGGTGATGGTCGGCAGGCGGAAGTTCTGGCCCTGCTCGGCCTTGCGCCGCGAATAGGTGGTGAAGGAATACAGGCTGAAACTGTCATCGACCGGCAATTCGGCGTTGTAGCCCAAGGTCAGCAGGTTGGTCTTCGGTGTGCCATAGCCGCCGTAGGTGGCGCGACCCGCCTGCTCAAAGGCTTGGGCGTAGGTGTAGCCATTGGCGCTGGCCTTGTTGTCATCGTTCTGGCTGCGCGCGTCCAGCGCCAACTGCACGATGCCGCCGTTGCCGATCTCGAAGCCCTTGTTGAGGCTTTGCTGCACGGTCTGTTTCTTGCCGTCGTAACCCTGGCCGACGTTGGTCACCGACGTGCCGCTGGTGTCGGCCTTGAGGATCACATTGATGACCCCGGCGATGGCATCGGAGCCGTACTGGGCGGCGGCCCCATCGCGCAGGACTTCGACGTGGTCGATGGCGCTGATGGGGATCAGGTCCAAATCGGCCGGCGCGGCACCGGTGTTGATGCCGTTGATGTTCAGGGTCGCTGCGGTGTGGCGGCGCTTGCCGTTGACCAGCACCAGCACTTCGGCGGCGCTCATGCCGCGCAGGTTCGGCGCACGGGCAATACCGCTGGCGTCCCAACCGGTTTTTTCCGGTAGGGTCAGCGACGGGATCACCGCGCTCAATGCCTCCATCAAACCGGGCTTGCCGGTGCTTTGCAGTTGCTTGGCGCTGACCACATCGATCGGCACCGGGCTGCTGGTAACGGTGCGTTGTTCGGCGCCACGGTTACCGGTGACCACCACGGTGGACAGGGTGCTGTCGTCCTGGGCCTGGGCAGTGTTGGTCAGGATCGCCAGCGCCAGGATGGCGGTCGGTTGTAAGGCTTGCTTCATAGCCACTCCAGACATTCCAAATCGCGAAGTCGGGCAGTCACGCGGGCGGGCGCGGTGCTCGGTTTTTTCAGGGGTGTTGCGGCGATTGGGGGACTAGGTGTGGGGCAGTCGAGGGGTTTGAGTCGGCAACATACGTTGAGCTCCCTTCCAACGATTCTGCCGCGGGGATGATCACCCGGTTATGGCGCGCAGAATCTGAATCACGCTGGGTACCATCCGAGGTCAGGGGTAGGCTGTTGCGATCAAACATAACGGAATGGGTTTTGAAAATATAATGCTGTTTTGGTATAAGCTAATATTCTCTAATTTTATTATTTTTTAGTTTTTTTATTCATATAAATAATGTCTTTTGAGATTGGCCTTTAGCTCAGGCCGAGGTCTACCTGATGTAGGGAGATCAAACTGTGGGAGGGGGGCGACGATTCGACTTGCCCCCGATATAGCCAGTGGGTCAGCTACAGATGCATCAACTCACACTCCCCCATCGGGGGCATGGGTATCTACACAACTTTTCAGCCTCTGACAAATCTCCCTGTGGCGAGCGGGCTTGTCCCGCGTTGGGCTGCGTAGCAGCCCCAGTAAAGCAGAATGCGGTGTATCAGAAACTCCATAGCGGCTGTTTTGGGGCCGCTACGCGGCCCAACGCGGGACAAGCC